>NZ_DJTK01000024.1:138002-171283 GCF_002438225.1 Pseudomonas sp. UBA6310
CTCGGCCAGGTGCTCGGAATGCATCGAGAAGCCGGTGCTGAACATCTCCGGCAGGACGATCAGGTCGGCGCCGCGCGCCTGCTCCAGCCGCGCCTCGAAATGCGCGCGGTTGGCCTCCGGGTCGTGCCAGGCCAGGGTGGTCTGGATCAGGGCCAGTTCGAGGTGTTCCTGCTTGCTCATGCGATGCTCCTTTTGCGTGGGACGCGGATGCTTCTGGCGCATCGATCCAGGATTGGAGTGAATGCACGGTGCGCATGGCGCACCCTACGAACGGCTCAGATCGCGCAGAGCCGCCGTGCGGCCTCGCGCAGGGTTTCCTCGCGCTTGGCGAAGCAGAAGCGCACCAGGCGCAGGTCGCTGGGAGCGGACTGGTAGAACACCGAGATCGGGATCGCCGCGACGCCGTGCTCGCGGGTCAGCCATTCGGCCATCTGCACGTCGTCGAGGTCCGGGCGGATCACCGAATAGTCGACCAACTGGAAATAGGTGCCAGCCGCCGGGGTGAAGACGAAACGCGAGTCGGCTAGCAGGTGGCAGAACAGGTCGCGCTTGGCCTGGTAGAAGGCCGGCAACTCGCTGACGTGCTCCGGGTGTTCGGCCATGAAATCCGCCAGGGCGTACTGCAACGGGGTCACGCCGCAGAAGCTGACGTACTGGTGGACCTTGCGCAGCTCGGCGCTGAGCGCCGGCGGCGCCACCACGTAGCCGGTCTTCCAGCCGGTGACGTGGTAGGTCTTGCCGAAGGAGCTGACCACGAAGGCGCGCGCGTACAGCTCGTCGTGGGACAGCACGCTGGCGTGGGCGACGCCGTCGAACACCAGGTGCTCGTAGACCTCGTCGCTGAGCAGGTAGAGGTCACGGCCGCGGATCAGCTCGGCGAGGCGGTCGAGGTCGGCCCGGCCGATCAGCGAACCACTGGGATTGTGCGGCGTGTTCAGCACGATCAGCCGGGTACGCGCGTTCAGCGCGCGCTCCAGCGCCGCCCAGTCGAGGGTGAATTCGGGCGCTTGCAGTTGCAGGTGCACGCAACGGCCGCCGGCCAGCTCCACGGAAGGCTCGTAGCTGTCGTAGCAGGGGTCGAAGACGATCACCTCATCGCCCGGACGCACCAGGGTCTGGATCGCGCAGAAGATCGCCTGGGTCGCGCCGGGAGTGATGGTCACCTCGCTGTCGGCATCGACCGCGCGGCCGTAGAGTGCGCCGATCTTCGCCGCGACCTGCTCGCGCAACGCCGGTAACCCGGTCATCGGCGCGTACTGGTTGTGGCCGCTGGCGATATGCCGGCCGACCGCCTCGCGCAGCGCCTCGGGGCCGTCGTAGTCAGGAAAGCCCTGGGACAGGTTGATCGCCCCGGTCTGCGCGGCGAGCTGCGACATGCGGGTGAAGATGGTGGTGCCGACGTGGGGCAGTTTGCTGACGATCATGGTGGCTATCTGGGCGGGACGCCTGGCTGGGTCGCGGGGACCGGGCAGGCAAGAATAGCCGATGCCGGCGGGCGGATTCGAGGCCGTCATCGATAGCTGCCCGCGAAGGCGTAGACTCTTTGCCAATCGCCCGCACTGTCCTATCCTGCGCGCCCCACGCCGGCGGAGAGCCCAGCATGACCCGCATGATTCCCACGCCATCGCCCTGGAACGAGATTCGCGCGCAGGCCGAACACGCCAGCGCCCGCGAGCCGGCCCTGTCCGCCATCCTGCAGCACGCGCTGCTCGCCCACGAAAGCTTCGGCACGGCGCTGGCGCACCGCGTCGCCCAGGGCCTGGCATCGGGAACCCATCAGGAAGCCGCGCTGGCGGAGCGTTTCGCCCTGCTCCACCGCGAGGAGCCGGCGCTCGCCGAAGCCGCCTGGCAGGACCTGCAGGCCACCGTCAGCCGCGACCCGGCGTTCGAGTCGATGCTCGAGGTGTTCCTCTTCTCCAAGGGGTTTCTCGCCCTGCAGGCGTACCGCATCGCGCACCGGCTGCACCTCGACGGCAACCGCCTGCTGTCGATGTTCATCCAGTCGCGCAGCAACGAACGCCTGGCCATCGACATCAACCCGGCCAGCCGCATCGGCCGGGGGATCATGTTCGATCACGGCAGCGGCATCGTCATCGGCGAAACCGCGGTGGTCGGGGACAACGTCTCGATCCTGCAGGGCGTGACCCTCGGCGGCACCGGCAAGGAATGCGGCGATCGGCACCCCAAGGTGCGCTGCGGCGTGATGATCGGCGCCGGGGCTAAGATCCTCGGCAACATCGAGATCGGCGAAGGCGCCAAGGTC
This sequence comes from Pseudomonas sp. UBA6310, assembly GCF_002438225.1. NCBI lineage: Bacteria > Pseudomonadati > Pseudomonadota > Gammaproteobacteria > Pseudomonadales > Pseudomonadaceae > Pseudomonas > Pseudomonas sp. UBA6310. Next base: position 140,266 of record NZ_DJTK01000024.1, read on the forward strand.
GGCGCCGGCAGCGTGGTGCTGGCCGACGTGGCGGCGCACACCACGGTGGTCGGCAACCCGGCGCGCCGGGTAGGCACGCCGCGCCACGAGCAGCCGGCGCTGGACATGGATCAGTCGTTCGATCAGGACAGCTGAAGGCGCCAGGACGGCGCCTCGTTCGGGCGGGAGCGGCAACGGCAGACTTCCGCCTGCCGGAGGATCAGCGCTTCTTGTCGCGACGCTTCTTCTCGGCCTTCTTGTGGTGGCTCATCAGCCGGCGCTTCTTGTTCACCTGGCGATCGGTGAGGGTGTTCTTGTTGCCCTCGTAGGGGTTTTCGCCGCCCTTGTACTCGATGCGGATCGGCGTGCCGACCAGCTTGAGCACGCGCCGGAAGGTGTTCTCCAGATAGCGCGTGTAGGACTTCGGCACCGCCTCGACCTGGTTGCCGTGGATCACGATCAGCGGCGGGTTGGCGCCACCCAGGTGGGCATAGCGCAGCTTGATGCGGCGACCGCTGACCATCGGCGGCTGGTGCTCCTGCACTGCGTCCTCGAGGATCTGCGTCAGCCGATTGGTCGGCCAGCGGGTGATCGCCGACAGGAACGAGGCCTGCACCGACTTGTACAGGTTGCCCACGCCGGTGCCGTGCAGCGCCGAGATGAAGTGGATGTCGGCGTAGTCGACGAAGAACAGCCGGCGCTCCAGCTCGGTCTTCACGTAGTCGCGCTCGCTGGGCTGCATGCCGTCCCACTTGTTCAGCGCGATGACCAGGGCGCGGCCGGATTCGATGGCGAAGCCGAGCAGGTTGAGGTCGTGGTCGACCACACCTTCGCGGGCGTCCATGACGAAGATCACCACGTTGGCGTCCTTGATCGCCTGCAGCGTCTTCACCACCGAGAACTTCTCGACTTCCTCGTGGATCTTGCCGCGCTTGCGCACGCCAGCGGTGTCGATCAGCGTGTACTTCTCGTCGTTGCGCTCGAACGGGATGTAGATGCTGTCGCGGGTGGTGCCGGGCTGGTCGTAGACCACCACGCGGTCTTCGCCGAGCATGCGGTTGACCAGCGTCGACTTGCCGACGTTGGGCCGGCCGATGATGGCGATCTTGATGCCGTCCTTTTCGCTCGGGCCGGGAATGCGCTTGGCTTCCTCGCCTTCGGCGACTTCTTCGTCGAGGGGATTCTCCTCCTCGTCGCGGGCGAACTCGCCGAGCGCCACTTCGAGCATCTGGCTGATGCCGCGACCGTGCGCGCCGGCGATCGGCAGCGCCTGGCCGAGGCCCATCGGGGCGAATTCGGCGCGGGCGATGTCCGGGTCGATGTTGTCGACCTTGTTCACCACCAGGTAACTGCGCTTGTTGCGCTTGCGCAGGTGCTCGCCAATCATCTGGTCGCCCGCGGTCAGCCCGGCACGGGCGTCGACCAGGAACAGCACGACATCGGCTTCCTCGATGGCCAGCAGCGACTGCTCCGCCATCTTCTCGTCGATGCCCTCCTCGTCGCCGGAAATGCCGCCGGTGTCGACCAGGATGTAGCTGCGCCCTTCCCACTTGGCTTCGCCGTACTGACGATCGCGGGTCAGGCCCGACAGGTCACCGACGATCGCGTCGCGGGTGCGGGTCAGGCGGTTGAACAGGGTCGACTTGCCCACGTTGGGGCGGCCCACCAGGGCGATTACCGGAACCATTGGCTCCTCCAGCGTTGAATCTACGAAAACACGTCGGCCGCTGCGGGGGCAGCGGCCGACGAAAAGTTAAGCACAGCGACCGGCAAACGCCGGTCCGCCGCAGGTCAGCGGATTTTCATCGCGACCAGTTTGCCGCTGTTGCCGAAGGCATACAGCGTGTCGCCGACGACCAGCGGGCGGACGCGCAGGCCGTCGCTGTCGATGCGCTCGCGAGCGACGAAGCGCCCATCGACCTGGCTGAGCAGGTGCAGGTAGCCCTCGATGTCGCCGACCGCGACATAGCTGGAGAACACCGCCGGCGCCGACAGCTCGCGACGGGCCAGGGAGTCGTTGCTCCACAGCGCCGAGGTCGAGCGCTCGTCGATGCCTTCGACGGTGCCGCTGGCCTGGCTCACGTAGACGCTGCCGAAACCTTCGGCGACGCCGACGTAGCTGGAGGCATCGCGCTGCCAGAGCACCCGGCCGGTTTGCAGGTCGAGACCGGCCAGGCGACCCTGGTAGGTGACGACGTACAGCGTGGTGCCCGAGAGCAGCAGGCCGCCGTCGATGTCGACCACGCGATCCAGCTCGGAACGGCCCTGCGGCACGGCTACGCGCTGTTCCCAGACCGGCAGGCCGCGCTGGGTGTCGACGGCGATGACCTTGCCGGTGGACAGCCCGGCGATGGCCAGGTTGTTGGTCACGACCGGCGCGCCAGTGCCACGCAGGGTCAGCACGGCCGGAGAGTTTTCGTAGATCCAGCGCTGCGTACCGGTACTGGCCTCGAGCCCGATCAGGCGGTCGTCCTGGGTCTGAACCACGACGATGTCACCGTTGGTGGCGGGCGCCGAAAGCACCTCGCTGGTGACACGCGCACGCCACTTCTCTTCGCCACTGGCGGCGTCGAGGGCGATCACTTCACCTTTCAGGGTGCCGAGCAGGACCATTCCCGAGCCGACGCCGACGCCGCCGGATACCGGCGCTTCGAGGTCCTTCTTCCAGAGCACCTTGCCGGTTTCGCGGTCCAGCGCCATGACATCGCCGTCCGCGCCGGCAGCGAAGATGCTGTCGCCGTCAACGGCTGGAGCCAGCAGGTTGTAGAGGTCGCCCTGACCGTCGCCGACGGAGCGGCTCCACTGTTCGTCGAGCTTCACCTCCGCGTCGAACTTGACCAGTTCGGCGGGCGGCAATTCCTTCTTGCTGTTGCTGCTGCAACCCACGGCCAGCACGGCCAGGGTCAGCACTGCGGCATATTTCCAGTGCGTCACGTCACGCATCCCCTTTCGCCAGGTCGTCGAGTTTCATTTGCAGGCTACCCACGGCAGCCTCGTCGGAGAGCGCCGCCTTGGCCTTCTCGTAAGCGCCGTGCGCTTCGTCGGTACGGCCCAGCTTCGCCAGCAGATCACCCTTGATTTCTTCGCGGCTGGCGACGAACGCCTTGTCGGCGTCGCCGTCGAGCAGCTTGAGTGCCTCTTCGGCCTTGTCCTGGGCCGCGAGCACGCGCGCCAGACGCTGACGCGCCAGCTCGCCGAGCACCGCGTCGGCCGGCTTGTCGACGATCGGCTGCAGCTCGGCGACGGCGTCGTCCAGCTTGCCCGACTCGACCGCCACCTTGGCCACGAAGAAGCTGCCGTACTGCGCATAATGCGTGCCGGGGAAATCCTTCTTCAGCGCACCAGCCAACTCGGCGACGCGCGCCGCATCCGGCTGGCCGGTGCTCATCAGCACGCTTTCCAGCAGTTGCTGATACACGACCGAGGCGCCCTGCTCCTTGTTGGTTTCGTGCTTCTTCCAGGCCTGCCAGCCAAACACCAGCACCAGCGCCAGCAGGATGCCGGTCAACAGCGGCTTGCCGTTGCGCTGCCACCAGTCGCGCATCAGCGCCAGGTTTTCGTCTTCGGTACGCGAGGTCACGCCATTACTCCTTGATCACGCCTGTTAGAGGCAGCTTGCCAGGTGCTCGGCGAGAGCATCCCAGGCGATGGTCCGTTGTTCACCGTTGCCCTGCTCCTTGAGCGAGTCGCGCAGCGGTTTGACGCCGACCACCTGCTGCGCCAGCTCGTCCTCACCGAGGATCAGGGCATACAGCGCGGCACTCTTGTCGGCCTTCTTCAGTTGACTCTTGAAACTTCCGGCACCAGCGTTGACCTGCAGGCGCAGGTCCGGCAACTGGTCACGCAGACGCTCCGACAGCGCCAGCGCGGCCACTTCGGCCGCCTCGCCGAAGGCGCACAGATAGACGTCGACCTGGCGCGCCAGCGATTCGGGCACCTTGCCGAGGGTTTCCAGCAGCAGCACCAGGCGCTCGATGCCCATGGCGAAACCCACGCCCGGCGTCGGCTTGCCACCCATCTGCTCGACCAGCCCATCATAGCGGCCGCCGGCACACACCGTGCCCTGGGAACCGAGCTGGTCGGTGACCCACTCGAACACCGTCTTGCTGTAGTAGTCGAGGCCACGCACCAGCTTGGGATTGATCACGTAGGGAATGCCGGCGGCATCCAGACGCGTCTTCAGGCCATCGAAGTGGGTCTGCGATTCGTCGTCCAGGTAATCCGCCAGTTTCGGCGCGTCGACCAGCAGCGCCTGGGTATTGGCGTCCTTGCTGTCGAGAATCCGCAGCGGGTTGCTCGCCAGGCGACGGCGGCTGTCCTCGTCGAGCTGGCTTTCACGCGCGGACAGGTAGTCGACCAGCGCCTCGCGGTAACGCGCGCGCGCCTCGGGCGTGCCCAGGCTGTTGAGTTCGAGGGTCACCGCGTCACGGATGCCAAGCAGTTTCCACAGGCGCCAGGTCAGCACGATCAACTCGGCGTCGACGTCCGGCCCTTCGAGGTTGAACACTTCCAGGCCGATCTGGTGGAACTGCCGGTAACGGCCCTTTTGCGGACGCTCGTGGCGGAACATCGGGCCGGCGTACCAGAGTTTCTGCGGTTGCCCGCCGCCGGTCAGGCCATGTTCCAGCACGGCGCGCACGCAGGCAGCGGTGCCTTCGGGACGCAGCGTCAGCGAATCGCCGTTGCGGTCCTCGAAGGTGTACATCTCCTTCTCGACGATGTCGGTGACTTCGCCGATGGAGCGCTTGAACAATTCGGTGAACTCGACGATGGGCATGCGAATCTGCCGATAGCCATAGCCGTCGAGCAGGCGGGCCACGCTGTCCTCGAAGTAGCGCCAGAGCGGGGTCTGCTCGGGGAGGATGTCGTTCATGCCACGAATGGCCTGGAGCGTCTTACTCACAAAGAATCCTTAAAAAAGTCAGCCGCGGGCGATCAGTGCCGCGTCGGCTTCGGCCTTTTCGGCCGCTTTCTGGCGGATCAGCCGTTCCAGCTCATCCACCAGATTTTCGTTGGTCAGTTTCTGCGCCGGCTTGCCGTCGATGTAGATCAGGTTGTTCGGCGTGCCGCCGGTGAGGCCGATATGCGCCTCCTTGGCCTCGCCGGGCCCGTTGACCACGCAACCGATCACGGCGACGTCCATCGGCACCAGCAGGTCTTCCACACGGGTTTCCAGCTCGTTCATGGTCTTCACCACATCGAAGTTCTGCCGCGAGCAACTCGGGCAGGCGATGAAGTTGATGCCACGCGAACGCAGGCGCAGGGACTTGAGGATATCGAAGCCGACCTTAATCTCCTCGACCGGGTCGGCGGCCAGCGAGATGCGGATGGTATCGCCAATCCCGTCGGCAAGCAGCATGCCCAGGCCGACGGCGGATTTCACCGTGCCCGAACGCAGGCCGCCGGCCTCGGTGATGCCCAGGTGCAGCGGCTGCTCGATCTGTTTGGCGAGCAGGCGATAGGCCTCGACCGCCATGAACACGTCGGAGGCCTTCACGCTGACCTTGAAGTCCGGGAAGTTCAGCCGATCCAGGTGCTCGACATGGCGCAGCGCCGACTCGACCAGCGCTTGCGGGGTCGGCTCGCCGTACTTCTTCTGCAGGTCCTTTTCCAGCGAACCGGCGTTGACCCCGATGCGGATCGGGATGCCCTTGTCGCGCGCCGCCTCGACCACCGCGCGCACGCGGTCTTCGCGGCCGATGTTGCCGGGGTTGATGCGCAGGCAATCCACACCGAGTTCGGCGACGCGCAGGGCGATCTGGTAATCGAAGTGGATATCCGCCACCAGCGGCAGGTTGACCTGCTGCTTGATCCTGCCGAAGGCTTCGGCGGCGTCCATGTCCGGCACCGAAACACGCACGATGTCGGCACCGGCCTGCTCGAGACGGCTGATCTGCGCGACCGTGGCCGCGACATCGCAGGTGTCAGTGTTGGTCATGCTCTGCACGGAGATCGGCGCATCGCCGCCCACCGGCACGGAGCCGACCCAAATCTTGCGGGACAGCCGGCGTTTGATCGGGGATTCGCTGTGCATGGGGTCTTATTGTCCCAACTTCAGGCGGGCGGTTTCACCGCGGGTAAAGGACGTCATGTCGACGGGCTGGCCGTTGTAGCTGACCTGAGCGCCGCGGGCGTAACCGAGACGAAGCTCGAGCGGTGCCTTGCCGGTCACCTGCAGGCTGTCGCCCTTGCGCTTGAGCATGCTCACCAGCACCTTGCCGGAGGCATCGGTGACCTGAGTCCAGCAGTCCGCGACGAACTGGATCGCGACCACGCCCTCACCCGCCGCCGGAGCGACAGGCACTTCGGAAGCTGCCGCTTGCGCCGGAGCCTGGGTCGCGGTCGGAGCGGCCGGCAGCGGCAGCGGAGCAGAGGCAGGCGCACTGGCCGACGCAGCGGGTTGGCCAACGCCGGCCGTAGCATTCGGCGCCGTAGCCGCCGCTTCGTCGTTGCCGCTGGCGACCTCGGGCGAAACCGGCAGGCTCAGCTCATCGGGCTCGCGCGCCTCGACGACGGCCTGGTCCTCGGGCTCGTCCAGCGGATGGATCTGGGTGGTGCCGTCGGCACTCTCGACTTCCACGTGTTCGATCGGCGTACCGGCCTGCTCGCGCGCGACCTGGTCGCTCTGCCCCTGCCACCAGAAGAATCCGGCCAGGCCGAGGGCCACCAGCAAGGCGAAGCTGACGAAGCGCAGGATGTTCTGCGACAGCCGCATCGGCTCTTCGATGCGTCCGAGCGCATGCACGCTGCTGCCGCTGGCGTCGGTACCGGTGTAATGGTCGAACGCGCTGACCATCTGCGCCTGGTCCATGCCCAGCAGCTTGGCGTAGGCGCGGATGTAGCCGCGGGCGAAAGTGTGCCCGGGCAGCTTGTCGAACGAACCGGCTTCGATCTGGCCCAGCGAGGTGGGCGTCAGGTTCAACTGGCTGGCCGCCTCTTCCAGCGTCCAGCCCTTTTCTTCGCGCGCCGCACGCAATGTCTCGCCCGGGTTGGTACGAGTCGCCGCGACAGCTTCGGTTTGCGACGTTTTCATCACTGCTCCGATAGATATTGCTTGTATTCCGGCGAGCCGGGATACAGCCGTTTCAGTTGCAGGCCATAGCTGGCCGCGGTGTCCCGATCCTCGAAGACCCGCGCCAGGCGAATGCCGAGCAGCAGGGTACGGGCGTTCTGCGGGGCCAGGCTACTAAAACGCTGGTAGTAGGCACGTGCGGGAACGTATTCCTTGTCCTCGTAGGACATCTGCGCCAGCTCGAACAGTGCCCTCGGCTGCTGGTTGTTCAGCCGCAGGGCACGTTCGAAATGCTGCTTGGCGAGGTCACGCTGGTTCATCGCCAGGGCGGTCATGCCGAGGTTCTCGAACACCCGCGAGCGTTCGGAATACAGGGTATCGGTGGAGGCCTGCTCGAAACGCTGGTAGGCCTGCTTGTAATCCTTCTGCTCGAAAAGGAAGCCGCCGTAGTTGTTGAGGATGCGCGGGTCGTTACCGCGCTCGGCCAACGCCTTGCGGTAGTGCTCGTCGGCGAGCTTCGGTTCCATCTGCGCCTGGAACACGAGCGCCAGCGCCGTATGCGCATCGGCGTTGCTCGGGTCGATCTCCAGTGCGCTTTTCAGCGGCGACTTGGCGCGCTCGGTGTCGCCCTGCTGCAGATAGCCGATGCCCAGCTGGATGTAGGCATCGCGGGCCTGATCCCGGCCCTTGGAGGTTTTCATCGGGTCGACATGGCCGGTGGACACGCACCCTGTCAACCAGCCGATAACGCATACGAGCAGCGCAACGCGCAGTGTCATGGTGTCTCCCTTCAAGTCCGATTCGCGGCGCTGCGCGGCGTCTCTGTCTCGGCACTCAGCTCGCGCACGGCAATGTAGCGCTCGCTGCGGCGGGTCCGATCGAGCACCTGGCCCACCAACTGGCCGCAGGCCGCGTCGATGTCCTCGCCGCGCGTGGTGCGCACGGTAACATTGTGGCCGGCCTTGTGGAGAAGATCCTGAAACCGCCGTATCGCATTGTTGCTCGGCCGCTCGTAGCCGGAATGGGGAAACGGGTTGAAGGGAATCAGGTTGACCTTGCACGGCACGTCGGCGAGCAGAGCGATCATCTCGGCGGCGTGCTCGGGCTGATCGTTGACGTCCTTGAGCAGCGTGTACTCGATGGTCAGGAAACGCTTCTCGCCGAGCCCGCCGATGTAGCGTTTGCAGGCGTCCAGCACCACCGCCAGCGGGTACTTGCGGTTGATCGGCACCAGCTTGTTGCGCAGCGCGTCGTTGGGCGCGTGCAACGACAGTGCCAGCGACACGTCGATCACCTGGCCGAGCTTGTCGATCATCGGCGCCACGCCGGAGGTCGACAGCGTCACCTTGCGCTTGGAGATGCCGTAGCCGAGGTCGTCCATCATGATGGTCATGGCGGCGACCACGTTGTCGAAGTTCAGCAGCGGCTCGCCCATGCCCATCATCACCACGTTGGTGATGGCGCGATCGATCTTCGCCGGCACGGTGCCGAACGACTTGTTGGCGATCCAGACCTGGCCGATGACTTCGGCCGCGGTCAGATCGCTGTTGAATCCTTGTTTGCCGGTGGAGCAGAAACTGCAATCCAGCGCGCAGCCGGCCTGCGACGACACGCACAAGGTGCCGCGCCCGCCCTGCGGGATGTACACGGTCTCGACGCAACTGCCGGACGCCACGCGCACCACCCATTTGCGGGTGCCGTCGGTGGAGATGTCCTGGCTGACGATTTCCGGACCGCGAACCTCGGCGCAACCCTTGAGCTTGTCGCGCAGGGCCTTGCCAAGGTTGCTCATGGCGTCGAAATCATCGACGCCAAAGTGGTGAATCCATTTCATCACCTGGCCGGCACGAAAACGCTTTTCCCCGATCCGTTCGAAGAACTGCTCCATTTCCGGCTGGGTCAGACCCAGCAGGTTGGTCTTGCCGGTGGCTTCGGTCATGGTTTCACCCTCGCGCCCTTCGCCTCAGCGAATGCGAGCGCAGACCTCGGTGGAGGCGAAGAAGTAGGCGATTTCGCGAGCGGCCGAGGCTTCGGAGTCGGAACCGTGAACGGCGTTCTCGTCGATCGACACGGCGAAATCGGCGCGAATGGTGCCAGCGTCGGCTTTCTTCGGATCGGTAGCGCCCATCAGCTCGCGGTTCTTCAGGATGGCGCCTTCGCCTTCCAGAACCTGCAGAACCACCGGACCGGAGGTCATGAAGGCAACCAGGTCCTTGAAGAAGCCGCGCTCGCTGTGCTCGGCGTAGAAACCGCCCGCTTCACGCTCGGACAGCTGGACCATCTTCGAGGCAACGACGCGCAGGCCGGCCTTCTCGAAGCGGGTGACGATCTCGCCGATTACGTTCTTGGCGACGGCATCGGGTTTGATGATGGAAAAAGTACGTTCGACAGCCATGAAAAACTCCATGAAACAAGGATTAAGCAAAAATTAAACCCGCGAATTATACGCGGGTTCCGGTCAAATGCGTAGAAGCTGCGGTGCGCGCACGTCGGAGCCGAAGGCGGCGCTCCGCAGCGCTGCCGCCGCGCTCACTCGGCCTCTTCGATCCACGCCGCCTGGATCGCCTCGAGAACCTTCTCGCCGCCCCGCTGCGGGTCGTCGTCGAACTCCGGCAACGCCACTACCCAACTGCGCAGGTTGACGAAATTGACGAAGCGCGGATCGACATCCGCCCTGCTCTCGGCCAACTGGATGGCGATTTCCTGAACATCGACCCATTTGAGACCCATGGCGCCCTCAGTGTCTTTCCGAAACCTGGTTGATGGTGTAGCGCGGAATCTCGACCGTCAGGTCCTTCTCGCCGACCACGGCCTGGCACGAGAGGCGCGATTCCGGCTCCAGACCCCAGGCCTTGTCGAGCATGTCGTCCTCCAGCTCGTCGGAGGCCTCCAGCGAGGCGAAGCCCTCCCGGACGACCACGTGGCAGGTGGTGCAGGCGCAGGACATTTCGCAGGCGTGCTCGATCTCGATACCGTTACGCATCGCCGCGGCAATGATGGTTTCGCCAGGCTGAGCCTCGATCACCGCGCCCTCGGGGCATTGTTCGGCGTGCGGCAGAAAAACAATTTGCGGCATCTTATTCCTCGATTTCGTTCAGTCGACGCCCCGCCAGCGCCGCCTTGACCGTGGAGTCGAGGCGGCGAGCGGCGAAGGCGTCGGTAATGTTGCTCAGGCGCTTGGTCTGCTGCTCGATGGCCAGGCCATCGGTGCCGTCGAGCAGACGGCGCAACTCGTCCATCTGCGACTCGATGGCCAGGCGCTCCTCGTCATCGAGCAGGCGCTCCCCATCGGCATCCAGCGCGCCCTGTACGGCTTCCAGCAGACGCTGGGCATCGACCTGCTGCTCGCGCAGCTCGCGCGCGGCCTTGTCGTCGCCGGCGTTGCGGAAGGAATCCTGCAGCATCCGGGCGATCTCGCCATCGGTGAGACCGTAGGACGGCTTGACCTGGATGCTCGACTCGACCCCGCTGGACAGCTCGCGCGCCGAAACGCCGAGCAGCCCGTCGGCATCCACCTGGAAGGTCACGCGAATCTTCGCCGCGCCGGCGACCATTGGCGGAATCCCGCGCAGCTCGAAGCGCGCCAGGGAGCGGCAATCCTTGATCAGCTCACGCTCGCCCTGCAGCACATGGACCATCATCGCCGACTGGCCGTCCTTGTAGGTGGTGAAGTCCTGCGCACGCGCCACCGGGATCGTGGTGTTGCGTGGAATGACCTTCTCCATCAGACCGCCCATGGTTTCCAGGCCGAGCGACAGCGGAATCACGTCGAGCAGCAACAGCTCCTCGCCATCGCGCTTGTTGCCCGCCAGGGTGTCGGCCTGAATCGCCGCACCGATGGCGACCACCTGGTCCGGGTCGATATCGGTCAGCGGTTCGCGACCGAACAGCTCGCCGACCACTTCGCGCACGCGCGGTACGCGGGTCGAACCACCGACCATCACCACCGCCTCGACTTCCTCGTGCTCGATGCCGGCATCGCGCAGCGCGCGGCGGCAGGCCTTGAGGCTGCGCGCCAGCAGCGGCTCGATCAATTGCTCGAACTGAGCACGCGTCAGCGTGCCCTTCCAGTCGCCCTGGACCACCTCGACCGATTGCGCCGAACTCAGCGCCTCCTTGGCGGCGCAGGCGTTCTGCAGCAGGCTGCGCTGGGTGGACGGATCGAGATCGGCGGAAAGCCCGGCATTGTCGATGATCCAGCTGGCGATGGCGTGATCGAAATCGTCGCCACCCAGAGCGCTGTCGCCGCCGGTGGCCAGCACCTCGAAGACCCCGCGCGACAGGCGCAGGATGGAAATGTCGAAGGTGCCGCCGCCCAGGTCGTAGATCGCCACCAGACCCTCGGCCTGCTGGTCCAGTCCGTAGGCGACCGCGGCGGCGGTGGGCTCGTTGAGCAGGCGCAGCACGTTGAGGCCGGCGAGCCGCGCGGCATCCTTGGTGGCCTGGCGCTGGGCGTCGTCGAAGTAGGCCGGCACCGTGATCACCGCGCCGACCAGTTCGCCACCGAGGGTCTGCTCGGCACGCTTGCGCAGCACGCCGAGGATGTCGGCGGACACCTCTACCGGGCTCTTCGGCCCCTGCACGGTGTCGATGAAGGGCATGTGCGACTCGCCCTCGACGAAGCGGTAGGGCAACTGGTCGCCCAGTTGCTTGACGTCGGCGACGCCGCGCCCCATCAGCCGCTTGATCGAAAGAATGCTGTTCAGCGGATCGCTGGAAGCGGCATTGCGTGCCGCCTCGCCCACGTCCACGCGATCGGCGTGATAGCGCACGGCGGACGGCAGGATGACGCGGCCCTGCTCATCGGGGAGCGGTTCGGAGAGGCCGCTGCGCACGGCGGCGACCAGGGAATTGGTGGTGCCCAGGTCAATACCCACCGCCAGGCGACGCTGGTGCGGCTGAGGGGTTTGCCCGGGTTCAGCGATCTGCAGTAAAGCCATGGTTGCCTGCGTTTCGGACGCACCGCGTCGGCGATGCGTGGGTTAATCGTCGAGGCGCTCTTCGAGCTGGCGCACTTCCTGGGAAAGCTTGTCGAGAAACTGCATGCGCCGCACCAGCCGCTCGGACTCCTCGCGCTGCGCGGGGTCCTCCCAGCTGGCCGCGAAGCTTTCCTCGAGCGCCTCCTGGGCCGCTTTCAGGCGCCGCTTGAAGACCGCGACGCCGGCCAGATCGGCCTCGTCCTGCAGTTCCTCGAGCTCCTCGCGCCACTGCATCTGCTGCAGCAGGAACTGCGGGTCCTGCACGGTGACTTCCAGGGGCAGTTCCTGGCCACGAATCGCCAGAAGGTAGCGGGCGCGCTGGGGCGCGTTCTTCAGCGTCCGGTAGGCCTCATTGAGCCCCGCCGCACGCTCGAGCGCAATGCGCTGCTCGCTGGCGGGCGCATCGGCGAAACGATCCGGATGGGTGGCACGAGCCAGCTCCCGATAACGCACCGCCAGCTGCTCGAGGTCGATGCGAAAACCGGGCTGCAGGTCGAACAGCGCGAAATGACAGGGAGTGCCCACGATAGCCTCAGGTATTGAAGCTCTCGCCGCAGCCACATTCGCCGCGCACGTTGGGGTTATTGAACTTGAAGCCTTCGTTGAGCCCTTCACGGACGAAGTCCAGCTCCGTGCCATCGAGGTAGACCAGGCTCTTGGGATCGACGATCACGCGTACGCCATTGGTCTCGAAGACCTGATCATCGCTGCTGAACTCGTCGACGAACTCCAGCACGTAGGCCAGCCCCGAGCATCCGGTGGTGCGAACGCCCAGACGGATGCCCTCGCCCTTGCCGCGCCCTTCGAGGGAGCGACGAACGTGGCGAACCGCCGCTTCAGTCATGCTGATGGCCATTGGCGCCTCCTCAGATCAGGCCTTTCTTGTGCTTGTAGTCACGCACAGCCGCCTTGATAGCGTCCTCCGCCAGAACCGAGCAGTGGATCTTCACCGGCGGCAGCGCCAACTCTTCGGCGATGGTGGTGTTCTTGATCAGTTCGGCTTCGTCCAGCGTCTTGCCCTTCATCCACTCGGTGGCGAGGGAGCTGGAGGCGATCGCCGAACCGCAACCGTAGGTCTTGAACTTGGCGTCTTCGATCACGCCCTGCTCGTTCACCTTGATCTGCAGACGCATGACGTCGCCGCAGGCCGGCGCACCGACCATGCCGGTGCCTACGTCCGGGTCCTCGGCGTTGAGCTTGCCGACGTTGCGCGGATTCTCGTAATGGTCGATGACCTTTTCACTGTAAGCCATGATGCAATTCCTCTGTAATCACGCGGGCGGCTTGTGGGTGACGTCTTAGTGCGCCTGCCATTCGACCTGGGAAAGGTCGACACCCTCTTTGTACATGTCCCAAAGCGGCGACAATTCGCGCAGCTTGGTTACTGCTTCGCAGACTTTCTGCGCCGCGTAGTCGATGTCTTCCTCGGTGGTGAAACGACCGAAGGTGAAGCGGATCGAGCTGTGCGCCAGCTCATCGTTGCGGCCCAGCGCGCGCAGCACGTAGGAAGGCTCCAGCGACGCCGAGGTGCAGGCCGAACCCGAGGATACCGCGAGGTCCTTGAGCGCCATGATCAGCGATTCGCCCTCGACGTAATTGAAGCTGAGGTTCAGGTTGTGCGGTACGCGGGAGGTCAGGCTGCCGTTGACGTAGAGCTCTTCGAGCGACTCGACCTGACGGTAGAAACGGGCGCTCAGGGCACGAACGTGCTCGGCGTCCTTGACCATGTCCTGCTTGGCGATGCGGAACGCCTCGCCCATGCCGACGATCTGGTGGGTCGCCAGGGTGCCGGAACGCATGCCGCGTTCGTGGCCGCCACCGTGGGTCTGTGCTTCCAGGCGAACGCGCGGCTTGCGACGCACGTAGAGCGCGCCGATGCCTTTGGGGCCGTAGGTCTTGTGCGCCGAGAACGACATCAGGTCGACCTTCAGCTTTTCCAGGTCGATCTCGACCTTGCCGGTGGACTGCGCCGCGTCGACATGGAAGAGGATGCCCCGCGAACGGGTCAGCTCGCCGATGGCCGCGATGTCGTTGACCGTGCCGATCTCGTTGTTCACGTGCATGACCGACACCAGAATGGTGTCCTCGCGCAGCACGGCTTCGACCATCTCGGCGGTGATCAGGCCATCTTCGCGCGGATCGAGGTAGGTGACCTCGAAGCCTTCGCGCTCGAGCTGGCGAGCGGTGTCCAGGATCGCCTTGTGCTCGATCTTGGTGGTGACGATGTGCTTGCCCTTGTTCGCGTAGAAATGCGCGACGCCCTTGAGGGCGAGGTTGTCCGATTCGGTGGCACCGGAGGTCCAGACGATTTCACGCGGGTCGGCATTGACCAGATCGGCCACCTGGCGACGTGCGGTTTCGACGGCTTCTTCAGCGCGCCAGCCGAACACGTGGGAACGCGACGCAGGGTTGCCGAAATTGCCGTCCATGGTCAGGCACTCGACCATCTTCTGCGCAACTCGCGGATCGACTGGGGTAGTGGCGGAATAGTCCAGATAAATCGGCAATCTCATCGGTGATCTCCTAATCAGATATCAAGGCCTCGCGGCCGGCGCCCTGTTATGTCCGTCTATTCGACGGCGGACGCTTGAATCTTGTCCAGGCTCATCGGCCTGCCCGTGGAAATGCGGCGCTGATCCTGCCGCAGGGCAACTTCCTGCACTTCGCGACGGGTGACCAGATCGGCCAGGCTGATGCCACTGAGGAACTCGTGAATCTGGTCGCTGAGGTCGCACCACAGGTGGTGGGTCAGGCAGGTATCGCCGGAATGGCAATCGCCGAGCCCCTGGCAGCGGGTCGCGTCGACCGATTCGTTGACGGCGTCGATCACCTGGGCGACCTGAATGCCGCCCATCTCCCGGGAGAGCTGATAGCCGCCGCCCGGCCCACGCACGCTGGACACCAGCCCGCTACGACGAAGCTTGGCGAAAAGCTGCTCCAGGTAAGACAGGGAAATGCCCTGGCGCTCGGAAATGTCGGCCAGGGAAACAGGCCCGCTTTGCGCATGCAGGGCCAGATCGAGCATGGCGGTGACGGCGTAACGGCCTTTAGTGGTCAATCGCATGAGTGGTACCACAGAATTCGCTGGTTTGAGCCGATTATCCAATCTCCGAGTATTTAAGTCAACTATAAGACCTATCAACTCAGTCGGATTAATCCAGCGAAGCGGCGCAGAATCATAGCAGAAGGTAATCCCCTACCGCCAAGCTCGCCTATCCCACCGCTATCAGGGGTTACCACGCTTATGTGGCTCGCCGCGGATGGCTTTCTGGGTTTCCGTGAGGATGCCACGCAAGATGTTCATTTCCAGCTTGCTCACCGCCGCACGCCCGTATAGGCGGCGAAGGCGCGGCATCAGGTGGCGGGGCTTTTCGGGATCGAGGAAGCGGATGTCCAGCATGACCCGCTCCAAATGGCGGTAGAACGACTCCATCTCCTCGGCCGTACACACCTCCGCATCGCCATCGGCGAGCGCTTCGGTCTTTTCCATCTTGGTCGGCTTGTTCTGCTGTGCCAGCCAGGCCATACGGACCTCGTAGGTCAGCACCTGCACCGCAGCGGCGAGATTCAACGAGCCAAACTCAGGGTCCGAAGGAATATGCACATGGTAGTGGCAGCGCTGCAGCTCCTCATTGGTCAGCCCGGCATACTCCCGCCCGAACACCAGCGCCACCTTGCTGCCCTTGGTGGCCTGCTCCAGAGAAGTGACCGCAGACTCACGCGGATCCAGCAGCGGCCAGGGAATGCGTCGATCGCGAGCGCTCGTGCCAAGCACCAGGCTGCAACCGACCAGCGCCTCCTCCAGCGTCGCCACGACACGCGCCGCAGCGAGCACATCGGTGGCGCCGGATGCACGGGCGTCGGCCTTTGGACTCGGAAACTCCAGCGGATCGACCAGTACCAGATCGGCGAACCCCATGTTCTTCATGGCCCGCGCCGCGCCGCCGATATTGCCCGGATGACTGGTATTGACCAGGACCACGCGAATGTTCTGCAGCAAGGTCGGCTCCGCAAGCGTTCTCAAAGGGGGATAAATCTTACAGAAGCCCATTCCGCCACGCTACGCGAAGGCTCCGTTCGGACTGCATCAATCGCGCTTTTCTGCTAGTATGGCCGGCTTTATTCGACGACCCAGGTGAAACTCCATGCAGCCCATGCTGAACATCGCCCTGCGCGCAGCCCGCAGCGCCGGTGAACTGATCTTCCGCTCCATCGAACGCCTGGACGTCATCTCGATCAACGAGAAAGACGCCAACGATTACGTCAGCGAAGTCGATCACGCCGCCGAACAGACCATCGTCACCGCGCTGCGCAAGGCCTACCCGACCCATTCCATCCTTGGCGAGGAAAGCGGCTTCAGCGAAGGCAGCGGCGAAGGCAAGGACTACCTGTGGATCATCGATCCGCTGGATGGCACCACCAACTTCCTGCGTGGCGTGCCGCACTTCGCCGTCAGCATCGCCTGCAAGTACCGCGGCCGCCTGGAACACGCCGTGATCCTCGACCCGGTACGCCAGGAAGAATTCACCGCCAGCCGTGGCCGTGGCGCCGCCCTCAACGGCCGCCGCATGCGCGTCAGCCCGCGCAAGGGCCTGGAAGGCGCCCTTCTCGGCACCGGTTTCCCGTTCCGCGAAGGTCAGATGGACAACCTGGAAAACTACCTCGGCATGTTCCGCGCCCTGACCGGCCAGACCGCCGGCATCCGTCGCGCCGGCGCCGCCAGCCTGGACCTCGCCTATGTGGCCGCGGGCCGCTTCGATGCGTTCTGGGAATTCGGCCTGTCGGAATGGGACATGGCCGCCGGCGCGCTGCTGGTTCAGGAAGCCGGCGGCCTCGTCAGCGACTTCACCGGCAGCCACGAATTCCTCGAAAAGGGCAATATCGTCGCGGGCAACACCAAGTGTTTCAAGGCCGTGCTGACCGCGATCCAGCCGCACCTCCCAGCCTCGCTGAAACGCTGACTTCGGCAATTTCCAGGCATTAAAAAAGCGCCCCGCGGGGCGCTTTTTTGTTGTCGCTGATTTACTGGGCAGTGTTCTGACCAATGACCAGTTGGCCATTGCTGACCGGAATCTGCGGACCTGGATCACGGTCCATACGCACCTGACCGATCTTGCCGTCGAGGTCGTACTTGACGTCGTAACCCACGATTTTCTCGCTGGTCTCGTTCACCGTATTGCAGCGGGTCTGCGTGGTCGTATAGGTGTCACCGGCCTGCATGCGACCCTGAACCTGGTTACCGGCGTAACCGCCGCCTACGGCACCGGCCACGGTCGCCAGCTTCTTGCCGTTACCACCGCCGACCTGGTTGCCCAGCAAACCGCCAGCGATGGCGCCGATCGCCGTGCCGGCGATCTTATACTGGTCCTGCACGGGCTTCTGCCGGGTGACCGTGACATCCTTGCAGACCTCGCGAGGTGTCTTGATGGTTTCCTTTACCGGCTGAACCGCTACGACCTTTGCGTAGTCCGGACCGTTGCCGACCACGCTGTAAGCCACCGCGCCCCCGGCCGTAACAACTACGGCACCGAGCACCGCACCGACGAGCATCGACTTGTTCACACGCACCTCCTGACTACCATCCACTGCGAGCGATTACGCTCCATTCCCTGCCTTGGACAGAAGTCAAAAGGGTTAGTTCGACAAGCTCGCCGGCCCGGATCACGGGCGCTCGTCGACTTCCTTGGCGGCCGGAGGGATCAGGTCTTCGGAGCTCAGGCCCAGCCAGACCAGCACCGTGGCACCGATATAGACCGACGAGTAGGTACCGACGACCACACCGATCAACAGCGTGATTGCGAAGTTCGCCAGGCTGTCGCCGCCGAAGAACAGCAACGCGAAGAGTGCCAGCGCCGTGGACAACGAAGTGGCGATGGTCCGCAGCAAGGTTTGCGTGACCGAGGTATCGATATTCTCGATCAGCGTCGCGCGACGCAGCAGACGGAAGTTCTCCCGCACACGGTCGTAAATGATGATGGTGTCGTTCAGCGAATAGCCGATCATCGCCAGCACGGCGGCGAGCACGGTCAGGTCGAACGGCACCTGGAAGAACGCCAGCAGCCCGAGGGTGACGATGACGTCGTGCGCCAGGGAAGCCACGGCACCGACGCCGAACTTCCACTGGAAGCGAAACGCCAAGTAGATGAGGATGCCGCCCAGCGCCAGGAGCATGGCGAGGCCCCCTTGATCGCGCAGCTCTTCACCGACCTGCGGACCGACGAACTCGACGCGCTTGACCTCGAACTGGGTGTCCGCGTCGATCTTGCGCAACGCCTCGGCAACCTTGTTGCCCAGTTGCGGATCTTCGCCGGCCAGGCGAACCAGCACGTCGGTGCTGGCGCCGAAGCTCTGCACGATGGACTCCGGATAACCGGCCTGCCCCAGCTCGGACTTGATCAGCTCGAGGTTCGCGGGCTTCTCGTAGGCCAGCTCGATCAGCGTGCCGCCAGTGAAATCCAGGCCGAAGTTCAGGCCCTTGGCGACCAAGCTGCCAAGGCCGATGAAGCTGATGACCAGGGTGATGGCGAACGCGATGTTGCGTATCGCCATGAAACGGATGGTGGACTTGATCATGACGGCACCTTAGATCCACAGCTTCTTGAAGTTACGGCCACCGAAGATCAGGTTGACCAAACCGCGGGTGAACATGATGGCGGTGAACATCGAGGTGATGATCCCCAGCGACATGGTCACGGCGAAGCCCTTGACCGGACCGGTACCCAGGGCGAACAGGATCGCGCCGACCAGCAGCGTGGTCAGGTTACTGTCGATGATCGCGCTGTAGGCGCGATCGAAGCCTTCGTGGATCGCACGCTGCACTGAAAGGCCGTTGGCCAGTTCTTCACGTATCCGTGAATAGATCAGCACGTTGGCGTCCACCGCCATGCCCAGCGTCAGCACGATACCGGCGATGCCTGGCAGGGTCAGGGTGGCGCCGATCACCGACATCAGGCCAACCAGCAACACCAGGTTGAAGGCCAGCGCGACGGTCGCCAGAACACCGAAGAAGCGGTAGATGGCGATGATGAAGATCGACACGAAGACCATCGCCCACTCGGTGGATTCGATGCCCTTGACGATGTTCTCGGCACCCAGGCTCGGGCCGATGGTGCGTTCTTCGGCGAAGTACATCGGCGCGGCCAGACCGCCGGCGCGCAGCAGCAGCGCCAGTTCGGAGGACTCGCCCTGGCCGTTCAGGCCGGTGATGCGGAACTGCCCGCCCAGCGGCGACTGGATGGTCGCCAGGCTGATGATCTGTTTCTCCTCCTTGAAGGTCTGCGTGGCGACTTCCTTCTCGACGCCATCGACCACCTGCTTGCTGTAGGTGGTGACCGGACGCTGTTCGATGAAGATCACCGCCATGCTGCGCCCGACGTTGTTGCGGGTTGCGCGGTTCATCAGCTCACCGCCGTGGCCGTCGAGACGGATATTCACCTGCGGACGACCGTTCTCATCGAAGCTGGCGCTGGCGTCGGTGACCTGGTCGCCGGTGATGATCAGGCTGCGCTCGAGCTGAACCGGCGGACGGCCCGGCTCGCGGAAGCCAAAGGATTCGGTGGTGGCGCGGGAGGCATCGGCCTCGGCCGCCAGGCGGAATTCGAGGCTCGCGGTCTTGCCGAGGATCCGCTTGGCTTCCGCGGTGTCCTGCACGCCCGGCAGCTCGACGACGATGCGGTTGGCGCCCTGGCGCTGCACCAGCGGCTCGGCGACGCCCAGCTCGTTCACCCGGTTACGCACGGTGGTGAGGTTCTGCTTGATCGAGTATTCGCGAATCTCGGCCAACTTGGCCTGGTTAAGGCTAAGGCGCAGCACCTGCTGGCCATTGCGCTCGGTGGTGGTCAGGTCGAAATCGTTGAAGCTTTTGCGGATCAGGTCCTGCGCCTTCTGCGCGGACTCGGCATCGGTGAAGCCCAGCTGGAAGGCATTTTCCTGCGCCGGCAGGCTGCGGTAGCGAACACGCTCCTTGCGCAGCAGGCTCTTTACCTCACCCTCGTAGACCTTGATGCGCGCATCGAGGGCCTTCTCCATGTCCACTTCGAGAAGGAAGTGCACACCACCGGACAGGTCGAGACCGAGCTTCATCGGCGTCGCATGCAGGCTGCGCAGCCAGTCCGGCGTGGTCGGCGCCAGGTTCAGGGCGACGACGTAATCATCCCCCAGCGCCTTGCGCACGACATCCTTGGCCGGCAACTGATCAGCCAGCTTGGTCAGACGCAGCAGGCCGCCATGCTGGGCGACTTCGGCCGCCTTGACCGCGATACCCGCGTCACTCAGTGCCTGGCTGGCACGATCGACAGTCGCCTGGTCGATCTTCAGTGCCGTGCTGCTGCCGGTGAGCTGGATGGCCGGGTCGTCCGGATAGAGATTGGGCGCGGAATAGACCAGGCCGATCGCCAGCACCGCCAGGATCAGCAGGTATTTCCACAGAGGGTATTTGTTCAGCATGACGCCGCCCGCTTATGACGCGGGGCGCCCTAAAGCGCCCCGTGGAAGAAAGGAAAAGGTAGGACTCAGATGGCTTTCAGCGTGCCCTTGGGCAAGGTTGCAGCGATAGCGGCCTTCTGGAATTTCATCTCGACGGTGTCGGAGACTTCGACGACGACGAAGTCATCGGCGACCTTGACCACCTTGCCGGCGATCCCGCCGGAAGTGACCACTTCGTCACCCTTCTGCAGGTTGCCGAGGAGGTTCTTGTGCTCTTTCGAGCGCTTGGCCTGCGGACGCCAGATCATCAGATAGAAGATGACCAGGAAGCCAACCAGAAAGACCCATTCGAAGCCGGTGCCGGCAGGTCCGGCGGCCGGAGCGGCAGCGTCGGCGTAAGCGGCGGGAATCAGAAAGCTCATGTAGCACCCCTGTTGCAAGTTCTTGAAATAAGGAAGGAATTTCAATCCAAAGGCGGCGTTGGCAGGCCGCGTCGGGCGTAGAAGGCGTCGACGAAGGCGGCCAATGTACCCTGTTGAATTGCCCCGCGCAAACCAGCCATCAGGCGCTGGTAATGACGCAGGTTATGGATTGTATTCAACATGCTCCCGAGCATTTCGCCGCATTTATCCAGATGGTGCAGATAGGCGCGGGAGAAATGTTTGCAGGTGTAACAGTCGCAGTCGGCCTCCAGGGGCGACTGGTCGTGGCGATGCCCGGCGTTGCGGATCTTCACCACCCCTTCGGCGGTGAACAGATGACCGTTGCGGGCGTTGCGCGTAGGCATCACGCAGTCGAACATGTCGACGCCGCGGCGCACGCCTTCGACCAGGTCTTCCGGCTTGCCCACACCCATCAGGTAGCGCGGCTTGTCCGCCGGCATCTGCGCCGGCAGGAAATCCAGCACACGGATCATCTCCTCCTTCGGCTCGCCCACCGAGAGCCCGCCGATGGCCAGGCCGTCGAAGCCGATTTCGCACAGGCGCTCCAGCGAACGCATGCGCAGGTTTTCGTGCATGCCACCCTGGACGATGCCGAACAGCGCCGAAGGGTTGTCCGCATGGGCGATCTTCGAGCGCTCGGCCCAGCGCAGCGACAGTTCCATGGAGCGGCGCGCGACCTCTTCGTCAGCCGGGTAAGGCGTGCATTCATCGAAGATCATCACGATGTCCGAGCCCAGCTCGCGCTGCACGCGCATCGACTCTTCCGGCCCCATGAACACCTTGGCGCCATCCACCGGCGAAGCGAAGTAGACGCCCTCCTCCTTGATCTTGCGCATCGCGCCCAGGCTGAACACCTGGAAACCGCCGGAGTCGGTGAGGATCGGCCCCTTCCACTGCATGAAATCGTGCAGGTCACCATGCTCGCGGACCACCTCGGTGCCCGGACGCAGCCACAGGTGGAAGGTATTGCCGAGAATGATCTGCGCGCCGATCGCCTCGATGTCGCGCGGCAGCATGCCCTTCACCGTGCCGTAGGTCCCCACCGGCATGAACGCCGGGGTCTCCACCACGCCACGCGGGAAGGTCAGCCGTCCGCGCCGGGCCCTGCCCTCGGTGGCGAGCAGTTCGAAGGTCATGTGGCTCATGCGAAGTCCTCGGGGCCGCGCGCGGCGGGATTGCGGGTGATGTACATGGCGTCGCCGTAACTGAAGAAGCGGTAACCGTTTTCCACCGCGGCGGCGTAGGCGGCCATCGTCTCGGGATAACCGGCGAACGCGGACACCAGCATCAACAGCGTGGATTCGGGCAGATGGAAGTTGGTCACCAGGGCATCGACCACATGGAAGGGTCGCCCTGGGTAGATGAAGATGTCGGTGTCGCCACTGAACGCCTTGAGCTGGCCGTCGCGCGCGGCGCTTTCCAGCGAGCGCACGCTGGTGGTGCCGACCGCGATCACCCGCCCGCCCCGCGCACGACACGCGGCGACGGCGTCGACGACATCCTGGCTGACTTCCAGCCACTCGCGGTGCATGTGGTGATCCTCGATACGCTCGACGCGCACGGGCTGGAAGGTGCCAGCGCCGACGTGCAGCGTGACGAACGCGGTTTCCACGCCTTTAGCGCGGATCGACTCGAGCAGCGCCTCATCGAAATGCAGGCCGGCGGTAGGCGCGGCCACCGCGCCGGAGCGCTGCGCGTAGACGGTCTGGTAGCGCTCGCGATCGGCAGCGTCATCGGCGCGCACTATATAAGGAGGCAATGGCATGTGCCCGACGCGATCGAGCAGCGCCAGCACGGGCTCGTCGAAACGCAACTCGAACAGCGCATCGTGGCGCGCCAGCATCTCGGCGCGACCACCACCCTCGACGAGGATTTCGGTGCCGGGCTTCGGCGACTTGCTCGAGCGCACATGGGCGAGCACCCGGTACTCGTCCAGCACACGCTCGACGAGGATCTCCAGCTTGCCGCCGGAAGCCTTCTGGCCGAACAGCCGCGCCGGAATCACCCGGGTGTCGTTGAACACCATGAGGTCGCCGGGATGCAGATGATCGAGCAGGTCGGTGAAGCGTCGATGCGCCAGCGCGCCGCTCTCGCCATCGAGCACCAGCAGGCGGCTGGCGCGACGCTCGGCAAGCGGATAGCGGGCGATGAGGGATTCGGGAAGGTCGAAATGGAAGTCGGAAACGCGCATGTCTGGGTCGTCTTGCTCAGGGCGCGAATCTTAACGGAAAAGCCTCGCGCTGACCACGCAGCGCGATTGACCCGACGCAGGCGCCTCCCTATACTCCGCCGCCATTGCCCCGGTGGCGGAATCGGTAGACGCGGCGGATTCAAAATCCGTTTTCGAAAGGAGTGGGAGTTCGAGTCTCCCCCGGGGCACCAACACGCTTTACCCCCGGCGACTTTACAGGTCGCCGCTCGCTACAAAGCGCTCAGACTCCAGCTCACACGGCGTTTCTGCCAAAGCCTCGCAGAGCCCGTCCCAGGCAGCAAAAACCACGCATTCCAGGGTTGGCAACGGCCCGGGAGTTAGCGTAGAGTGTGCCCACTGTGTTTGCATGGGTCGCTGTTGAATCGTGACCTGGTGCAGTAGATCCTAAGATCCGCTACATCCCGCTCGACTTCTCTTACTCTTTGCAACCAGTTCCAGCCCTCTATTGTCGTAGAGGCTGCCATCAACTCTAGTTTCAAGGAAATAAGACATGTCGAATCGTCAAAACGGCACCGTTAAGTGGTTCAACGACGAGAAGGGCTTCGGCTTCATCACTCCCGAAAGCGGCCCGGATCTGTTCGTTCACTTCCGTGCAATCGAAGGTAACGGCTTCAAGAGCCTGAAAGAAGGCCAGAAAGTTAGCTTCGTGGCCGTCCAAGGCCAGAAAGGCATGCAAGCTGACCAGGTTCAAATCCTGGCCTAATCGCCTTCGCAAGAAAAAGCCCCTGGTGGTGACATCAGGGGCTTTTTTGTGCGCGCCATTCACTAGAATGGCGCTTTATCCCGCGAGCCCTTCCATATGCCGAAACACCTGCTCCGTCCGCAAGGCGAGTTTCCTCCCGCCGGCCTTGGCCGTCGCCTTGCCGCGCTGTTCTACGATTTCCTGCTCTGCGTCGCGCTGCTGATCGTCGTTGCCTTCGCCTACAAGCTGGCACTGATGGGCATCTATGGCGTCGACGAGACCAAGCGCCTCACCGACTCCGGTGCGCTGGACGGCGACCCGCTGCTGTCGACGCTGCTGCTGTTCGCGCTGTTCGGTTTCTTCGCCAAGTTCTGGACCCACTCGGGACAGACGCTCGGCATGCAGGTATGGGGGCTACGAATCCAGAACACTGACGGCTCGGCGGTCAGCCTGTGGCAGGCCCTGCTGCGCTTCGTGATCGCCATCGGATCCTGGCTGCTCGGCGGGCTCGGCTACCTGTGGATCCTCTGGGACAAGCGCAAGCGCAGCTGGCACGACATCTACTCGGACAGCCAGGTGGTGCGGCTGCCCAAGCACATTCACAAGAAGTGAGCGCGCTCCTCAGCCCGCGCGCCTGAGCAACCAGCCGCCGGCCAGCGCGCAGATCGCGGCCGGCACCAGCACCGCCAGCAACGGCGAGAAGCCGAACACCAGGCTCGACGGACCGAGCAGATCCTGGGCGATGCGGAACACGAAGCCCACCAGCACGCCGGTGAAGATGCGCTGGCCGAGGGTCACCGAGCGCAGCGGACCGAAGATGAAACTGATCGCCATCAGCACCAGCGCGGCGGTTACCAGCGGTTGCAGCAGCTTGCTCCAGAACGCCAGCCAGTAGCGCTGGTTGTTCAGCTCCTGATCGGCGAGATAGCCGATGTACTTCCACAACCCGACGAGCGACAGCGCGTCCGGCTCCATCACCACGGTGCCGAGCATCTGCGGGCTGAGCTCGATATCCCAGGGCTCCTCCGCGGTCGTACGCACCTCGGTACTGCGCTCCTTGAACAGCGTTGTAGTTACGCCCTGCAGTTGCCAGTGGTCGCCGTTGTAGTGGGCCTGGCGGGCGAAACTCGATGATTGCAGGTGGCGCTGATCGTCGAAGCGGTAGCGTGTCACCCCATACAGGATGCCACTGGGCTGCACGGCGTTGATGTGCACGTATTCGTTGCCCTGGCGATGCCAAAGGCCATGCTTGGCGCTTTGCGCGTCACCGCTGCCTTGGGCCATCGCGCGGAACGACTGGGCCTGGTTCTCGGTTTGCGGCGCGAGGTATTCGCCGATCAGGATGCCGACGACCATCAGCATCAGCATCGGCCGCATCACCGACCAGACGATCCGCCCGATCGACACCCCGGCCGCACGCATGATGGTCAGCTCGCTGTTGCTGGCCAGCGTGCCAAGACCGATGAGGCAGCCGATCAGCGCCGCCATCGGCAGCATCTCGTAGATTCGCCGCGGCGCGGTCAGCAGCACGTACCAGGCCGCGTCGAGCAGGCCGTAGCTGTCCTCGATATCGCCCAGCTCGTCGATGAAGGCGAACAGCAGGGCGAGGCCGACGATCACGCCGAGCACGCTGAGGATGGCGAAGAACACGCTGGTGCCGATGTAGCGATCCAACTTAACCATGGGTCGCAGCTCCAGCACGACGCGCCGCCAGTTTCAGGCGCAACGATTCCCAATAAAGCATCAGCATGCCGATGGCGAAGAACAGCAGATGCACCCACCACAGCCCCAGCGCGGGCGGAATCCGCCCCTTGTCCAACGCGCCGCGCATGGCGATCAGCAGCGACAGATAGGCCATATAGAGAAGGATCGCCGGCAGCAGCTTGAGGAAGCGCCCCTGACGCGGATTGACCCGTGCCAGCGGAACGGCAAGCAGCGTGATGACGAACACCAGCAGCGGAATCGACAGGCGCCATTGCAGTTCGGCGATGTAGCGGATGTTGTCGCTGCCGAACAGCTGCGAGGTCGGGATCGCCTCGCGATCGCTGATCTCGGCGCTGACCTCCGGGCGCGGCAGCAGCACGCCGTAGGTGTCGTACTGGATCGCGCGGTAATTGGCCTCGCCGGGGTTGCCGTCGTAGCGGTAGCCGTTCTTCAGGATCAGGTAACGGCTGCCATCCTCGCGAATTTCCTGGCGCCCGGATTCGGCCACCAGCACGGTGATGCCACGTTCCTTGGCCTTGTCGCGGGACAGCTGCTTCTCGGAGATGAACAGCCCGCCCAGCGCGTCGCGATTCTCCGACAGGGTTTCGGTGTAGGTGACCCGCGACCCGTCGCGCATGGACTGGAAGCGCCCCGGTTCCAGCGTATCGAACTCGGTGAGGGCGTCCTGTGCATTGAGAATGCGCGCCACCTGGCCAATGCCCTGGGGCGCCAGCCCCATGCTCAGCCAGGCCACCAGCAGGGCGACCACGGTGGCCGGCGCGAGGCTGTAGGCCACCAGACGCTGCTGGCTCATGCCGGTGGCCGCCAGCACGGTCATTTCGCTGTCGAGGTAGAGCCGTCCGTAGGCCAGCAGGATGCCGAGGAACAGCCCCAGTGGCAGGATCAGTTCGAGAAAACCAGGCATCCGGTAGAGCATGATCAGCAGCAGCACGCCCGGATCGAGCAAGCCCTGGGCAGCCTGGGCGAGGTACTTGATGAAGCGCCCGCTCATGATGATCACCAGCAGCACCGCACTGACCGCGCTCAGGGTAATCAGCAGCTCTCGGGACAGGTAACGAAAGACGATCAAACCAGACCACTCCAGGGTTGTCGGGCTCGGGCGGCAACCCAGTGCGCCACCCGCGGCCGGCACGCCCACGGGCGGCCGATTTAAAAAGAGGCCGGCATTATCCTGCGATTGCGCGCGGGTGTCACGGCGAACTCGGATTGCTATCCTCCCGCTCGCCTGCGGCCGGCGCAACCGGCGACCTTCTACCGATGAACGAGCGACCCTCTACCTTTGGCCAGGCGCGAACCCGAGCCCCGACGCATAGACTCCAGGTTCGCCCGATCGGACTCTTCGCAGAGACGAGATGAACGCCCGAACGCTATCGCTGACCAGCCTCGCCATGCTCGCCTTCGCCGGCAATTCACTGCTCTGTCGCCTGGCGCTCAA
This sequence comes from Pseudomonas sp. UBA6310, assembly GCF_002438225.1. Classification (NCBI taxonomy): domain Bacteria; kingdom Pseudomonadati; phylum Pseudomonadota; class Gammaproteobacteria; order Pseudomonadales; family Pseudomonadaceae; genus Pseudomonas; species Pseudomonas sp. UBA6310. The sequence continues at coordinate 167,157 of NZ_DJTK01000024.1, forward strand.
ACACACCGCCATCGATGCGGCCAGTTTCACCGGCCTGCGCCTCCTCGCTGGCGCACTGATGCTGAGCCTGCTCCTGCAGCTACGCCACTCGCGCGGCAAACCCCACGGCAGTTGGTCCGGCGCCGCCGCCCTGTTCACCTATGCCGCGGCGTTTTCCTTCGCCTATCTGCAACTGGACGCCGGCGTCGGTGCCCTGCTGCTGTTCGGCGCCGTGCAGTCGAGCATGCTGCTCTACGGGGTGATGCGCGGCGAACGTCTTGGCCGCTGGGCGACACTCGGCCTACTGCTCGCCCTTGGCGGACTGCTTGTGCTCCTGCTGCCAGGAGCCAGTGCGCCGCCCCTCGGCAGCGCGCTGCTGATGCTGCTCGCCGGCCTCGCCTGGGCACTCTATTCGCTGCTCGGACGCGGCGTCGCCGACCCGCTCGCCGCCACCGCCGGCAATTTTCTGCGCGCCATTCCCTTCGCCGTGCTGCTCTGCCTGGCACTCGTCAGCCGGCGCGACTGGGACCTGCCCGGCGTCACCTATGCCCTGCTTTCCGGCGCGCTCGCCTCGGGCGTCGGCTACGCCATCTGGTACACCGCACTGCGCGGCCTCGGCGCGCTGCAGGCCTCGACGGTGCAACTCAGCGTACCCATCCTCGCCGCCCTGGGCGGCAGCCTGCTGCTGGGCGAAACCCTGACGCTGCGCCTGCTGCTGGTGTCGATCGCGGTGCTCGGCGGCATCGCGCTGGTGCTCGGCAGCCGCACGCGCACATGAAAAGGCCCCGCACTGGCGGGGCCCTTCGGCTGGCGCGGTCGATCAGTCCAGCTTGTCGCGAGTGACGTCGCCGGTCTTGCCGTCGACGCGGAACTCGTAGACCTTGCCGTCCTGCTTCACGCCTTCTCCCTCCCAGTAACCGCCGTCGTCGGCCTCGATCTTGTGGACCTGGGTGTAACCGGCGGCCTTGGCTTTCGCCAGCGCCTGGTCGATGGTGATCCAGTCGGCACCCGGACGATCGGCCAGGGCCATTCCGGCGGTGAGTGCGGCGGCAGCTGCCAGGGTGGCAGTGAGCGTGTGCTTGAGCATGGAAAGCCTCCGTTTCCGTTATGGTTGGGGCGTCATGCAGTTGGAGGCCGCCAGCGCGCCAAGGGTTCCATCGCCGTGCGATCCGCTGCGCCAAGGCTGGGCATCCGCGCGCCACGACAGTAGGATACGGAGCACACCGCGACACGCCGGCGCAGTTCGGGGTGAGCACCCGTCCGGACGGATCAGCGCATCCCCGGACAGGCCATGACTGACTCGCTCCACGACCGTCGTCCTGCCCCTGGTTCAAGGCACCGACGGTCTTCGCGGCATCTTCCGGATCACGCGGCGGCCCCATACGCCGTCGCCTTCCTGCACAGCAGACACCTTGTCTCGGGGACAAATCTCGATGGAATTCCTAGCCAAAAGCGCTCGCCCGGAAACCGTAAAAACCGCCACCCTGGTGATTCCCGTCGGCGAGGGCCGCGTACTCGGCAACCTCGCCCAGGCGGTCGACACGGCGAGCGGCGGCGCTATCGCCACCCTGCTCAAGCGCGGCGACCTGGCCGGCAAGCCGGGCCAGACCCTGCTCCTGCACAGCCTGCCCAACCTCAAGGCCGAGCGCGTGCTGCTGGTCGGCTGCGGCAAGGAAAGCCCGCTTTCCGACCGCCAGTTCCGCAAGCTGGTGAGCGCTGCGCACGCGGCGCTCAAGGGCCTCGGCGGCACCGACGCGGCCTTCGCCCTGGGCGATCTGGAAGTGAAGAACCGCGACGCCTATGGCAAGGCCCGCCTGACCGTGGAAACCCTGGCCGACGGCACCTACGTGTTCGATCGCTTCAAGAGTCAGAAGGCCGAAGCGCGCCCGCTGAAGAAGATCACCCTGATCACCGACAAGCCCGCCCAGGCCGAGTTCGAGCGCGGCATCCTTCACGCCCGCGCCATCGCCACCGGCATGGCCTTCACCAAGGATCTGGGCAACCTGCCGCCGAACCTGTGCACGCCAAGCTTCCTGGCCGAAGAGGCCAAGGCGCTCGGCAAGACCTATCCCGGCCTGAAGGTCGAGATCCACGACGAGAAGAAGCTCAAGGCGCTGGGCATGGGTTCGTTCCTTGCAGTCGCTCAGGGCAGCGAGCAGCCCCCGCGGCTGATCGTCATGCAGTACAACGGCGGCAAGAAGGGCGAGCAGCCCTATGCGCTGGTCGGCAAGGGCATCACCTTCGACACCGGCGGCATCAGCATCAAGCCGGCCGCCGGCATGGATGAGATGAAGTACGACATGTGCGGCGCCGCCAGCGTGTTCGGCACCCTGCGCGCGGTGCTGGAGCTGCAGCTGCCGATCAACCTGGTGTGCCTGCTGGCCTGCGCCGAGAACATGCCCAGCGGCCGCGCCACGCGCCCTGGCGACATCGTCACGACGATGAGCGGGCAGACCGTGGAAATCCTCAACACCGACGCCGAAGGCCGCCTGGTGCTGTGCGACACCCTCACCTACGCGGAGCGCTTCAAGCCGCAGGCGGTCATCGACCTGGCCACGCTGACCGGCGCCTGCATCGTCGCCCTGGGCAGCAACACCTCGGGCCTGATGGGCAACGACGACGGTTTGATAGAGCAGGTCCTCGACGCCGGCCGCCGCGCCGACGACCGCGCCTGGCAGCTGCCGCTGTTCGACGAGTACCAGGAGCAGCTCGACAGCCCGTTCGCCGACATCGCCAACATCGGTGGGCCGAAGGCCGGCACCATCACCGCCGGCTGCTTCCTGTCGCGCTTCGCCAAGGCCTACAAGTGGGCGCATCTGGACATCGCCGGCACCGCCTGGATCAGCGGCGGCAAGGAGAAAGGCGCCACCGGCCGCCCGGTTCCGCTGCTGACGCAATACCTGCTGGATCGCACCCAGGCCTGAGTGCCCGCTGCCCGGCGCCGCGAGGCGTCGGGCAGCACGACGAGAATCCCATGCCCCAGATCGATTTCTACGTGCTCCCCACCGCCGATCCGGCGGCCCGGGTGGAGTTCGCCTGCAAGCTCAGCGAAAAGGCCTGGCGCCTCGGTCATCGCATCTACCTGCACTGCCAGAACGCCGAACAGCGCGAGGCACTGGATGCGCGGTTGTGGACGTTCAAGGGCGAGGCCTTCGTTCCGCACGGGCTGGCCGAAGACGACAGCCAGGCCCCCATCGCCCTCGGCCTGGGCGATGCGCCCGTGGCGCATTGCGACCTGCTGATCAACCTCGACCTGGCCGTGCCGGCGTTTTTCGAGCGCTTCGCCCGGGTCGCCGAGCTGGTGGTGGAAGATCCCGCCATCCGTCAGGCGGCCCGCGAGAGTTTCCGTTTCTACCGGGAGCGCGGCTATCCTCCGCAGGACCACCGCCTGCCTCGCCTTTGAAGCCATCCATGGACAGCCATCAACCTCCGCGCAAGCCCGCCCACCTGCTCGACGAACTCGAGTCGATCCGCCGCGTACTCACGCCGCCGGACCAGGAACCGCCGCTGCTGACCGACTCGCTGGATGCACCGGAGATTCCCCTGCTCAGCGAGGTCGTCGAGGAAGAACCCGAGCCGGCCCCCGTACCGCTCATGCAAGCGCCGCAGGCACCGGTCACCCCGGCACCACCGGTGGTGCCGCTGGCGCAGCCGAATCTCGCCCAGACGCCCGTGCAGCAGGCCGAGATCGCCCAGAGCCTGCGCCGCCACCTCTCGCCGGGCGCCGCCGAGCTGGCGCGCCTGGACGGCGAGCTGCGTTCCGCCGCGCAACTGCTGCTGCAGGACGTGATCGACGACTTCGTGCCGCAGATCGAAGCCGAACTGCGCCGTCGCCTGGACGCCCGCCTGGATCGACTGCTGGCGCAACGCAAGCGCTGAACGCCGCAAAAACGCGCCATCGCCGCGCATACAGTCCGCACGCGCAGCCTGGCTCCGCGTGCCTAGGCCCTGCCCGCCATCCCCTTTATACTTGCCGGCTTTCCTGATCAGCCGCTTTCAAGAGTCCCGCACCGCATGGACAAGACCTACCAGCCGCACGCCATCGAGACTTCCTGGTACCAGACCTGGGAAGCGAACAACTATTTCGCCCCCCAGGGTGCCGGCGAGCCGTACACCATCATGATCCCGCCGCCGAACGTCACCGGCAG
>NZ_DJTK01000071.1:0-4370 GCF_002438225.1 Pseudomonas sp. UBA6310
TCGCCTTCCTTGAGGTGCTGCAGGCGCGAGGTCAGCGGGCCGTCCTGCACCTTGATGCTGAAGAACTCGAGATGCTCTTCGTAGTTCGGGCTGGCGATGGAGTAGGCGCGCAGCAGCGGGCGACCGTCGACTTCGAGACCGATCATGACGAACTGCCCATTCTGGAAGCGCAACCCCGGATCGCGGGTCACCTTGAAGCTGAACAGGGTGTCGTTCCAGTGATGAACACTGAGAACGCGTTCGGTCGCCAACTTGCTCATTCGGGGTCTCCAGATAGAAGCAGCCGCCCAGGCGGGCAGAGAATTGCGCGGGATTCTAATCGCGCCCACAATATCTGTTAAATGAATTATCAAGATAAGGGTTATCGGTTATATAGATATGCGTTTTACTCTCCGGCAATTGCAGATCTTCGTCGCCGTGGCCCAGCACGAAAGCGTCTCCCGCGCGGCCGAATCGCTGGCGCTTTCACAGTCGGCGGCGAGCACCGCGCTGACCGAGCTGGAGCGGCAGACCGACTGCCAGCTCTTCGACCGCGCCGGCAAGCGCGTCAGCCTGAATGCCCTCGGCCATCAGCTGTTGCCGCAGGCGATGGCGCTGATCAACCAGGCCAAGGCGATCGAGAACCTCCTCGACGGTCGCAGCAGTTTCGGCTCGCTGGCGGTGGGCGCGACCCTGACCATCGGCAACTACCTGGCGACCCTGCTGATCGGCAGCTTCATGCAGCGTCATCCGGAATGCCGGGTGAAGCTGCAGGTGCAGAACACCGCCAACGTGGTGCAGCAGGTGGCGCATTACGAACTCGACCTCGGCCTGATCGAGGGCGATTGCCGGCACCCGGATATCGAGGTGCAACCCTGGGTGCAGGACGAACTGGTGGTGTTCTGCGCGCCCGGCCATCCGCTCGCCGGTCGCGGCCGGGCCAGCCTGGCGGAGCTCACCGCCGAGGCGTGGATTCTGCGCGAAAGCGGCTCGGGGACGCGGCTGACCTTCGAGCAGGCCCTGCGCCCCCACCTCGCCGAGCTGAACGTGCGCCTGGAGCTGGAACACACCGAAGCGATCAAGCGTGCGGTGGAGTCGGGCCTGGGCATCGGCTGCATCTCGCGCCTGGCGCTGCGCGATGCCTTCCGCCGCGGCAGTCTGGTGGCGCTGGAAACGCCCGACCTGGACCTGCGCCGGCAGTTCTATTTCATCTGGCACCGGCAGAAGTACCAGACCGCGGCGATGCGCGAGTTCCTCGAACAGTGCCGCCAACTCACCGCCGGCGTGGAGCGCAGCGACCAGGTGCAGTTGCAACCGATCGCCTGATCAGCCCAGCAGGATCAGCGCCCAGACCACGGCGATCATCGTCAGCGCGACGAACTGGGCGGCGCTGCCCATGTCCTTGGCATCCCTGGACAGGGGGTGCCGCTCCAGGGAAACCCGATCGACCACCGCCTCGATCGCCGAATTGAACAGCTCGACGATCAACGCCAGCAGGCACACGGCGATCAGCATCGCGCGTTCGCCGCGGCTGACCGAGAAGACCAAGCTGAGCGGAATCAGCACCAGGTTGAGCAGCACCAGCTGGCGGAAGGCCGCCTCGCCGCGGAAGGCGGCACGCAGCCCGGCCAGGGAATAGCCGGTGGCGTTGAAGACACGTTTGAATCCGACCTGCCCTTTGTACGGTGACATGCTGCGCCCCTCGTTGTTCGAGGGGGCGATGCTAGGCGGCGGTCGGTCAAGAAAACGTGAAGCGAGGCGGCGATCAGTTGGCCGGGATGCTTTCCATCTGCTGCAGCAGCAGCGCGGCCTGGGTGCGGGTGCGTACACCGAGCTTGCGGAAGATGGCGGTGACGTGGGCTTTGACAGTGGCTTCGGAGACGCTCAGCTCGTAGGCGATCTGTTTGTTCAGCAGGCCCTCGCACACCATCGTCAGCACGCGGAACTGCTGCGGGGTGAGGCTGGCGAGGCCGGCGCTGGCAGCCTTGGCTTCGGCGGAGACGCTGACCGCGGTGTCCGACAGCACCGGCCACCACTCATCGCCATCGAGCACCGCGCGCACGGCGTGCTGGATCACTTCCAGCGGGCTGGACTTGGGAATGAAGCCGCTGGCGCCGAACTCACGCGAGCGGGCGACCACCGCGGCCTCTTCCTGGGCCGAGATCATCACCACCGGCACTTGCGGGTACTGACCGCGCAGCAGCACGAGGCCGGAGAACCCGTAGGCGCCCGGCATGTTCAGGTCGAGCAGCACCAGGTCCCAGTCGCCCTTTTCCGCCAGGCGGCTTTCCAGCTCGGCGATGCTGGCGGCTTCCACCAGCCGCACGCCGCTGCCCAGCCCCAGGGTCAGAGCCTGGTGCAACGCGCTGCGGAACAGCGGGTGATCGTCGGCGATGAGAATTTCGTGGGCGGCCATGACATATCCCTATTTCTTGTTGGGCCCGAACATTCGAGAGGGTGTTACGGACGTAACGCACGATCCCGGGCAACGCGGATCAGCCAACGCCGGCTGGGCTGATACGCCCGGCCATCTGGCGTGAATGAGCACCCTGGTGCCGATTTCGACGCCGCACGGACCCGCATCGTTCCTAAACACACCTCGGAGCGGCGCCAAGCATGCCGAGCGATGCGGGGGTGGTCAAGCTGCGGGCTTTGCGGCAAAGTCTGCGCCTTTTTCCGCCGAGAGTCTCCATGCGAAGCCACGCCCTGCGCGCCGACCTGCTGATGGTCCTGACCGCCCTGATCTGGGGGTTTTCCTTCGTCGCGCAACGCCTGGGCATGGACTCCGTCGGTCCCTTCCTCTATACCGGCCTGCGCTTCGCCCTCGGCAGCCTGGTGCTGTTGCCGATCGTGCTGTTCCTCGGCCGTGCCCGAAACGGCCAGCCGCGCCAGCCGCTCAATCGCGGGCTGGTGCTGGGCGGCATCGGCATGGGCCTGGCGGTATCGCTGGGGATCAACCTGCAGCAGGTCGGCCTGCTGTTCACCAGCGTCACCAACTCCGGCTTCATCACCGGGCTCTACGTGATCATCGTGCCGCTGCTCGGACTGCTGATCGGCCAGCGCGCCGGCGCCGGCACCTGGCTGGGCGCCTCGCTGGCGGTGGTGGGGATGTTCCTGCTCAGCGTCGGCGACGGTTTCCACGTCGCCTCGGGCGACTGGCTGCAACTGGCCGGGGCGTTCGTCTGGGGCGTGCATGTGCTGCTGGTGGGGTTCTTCGCCAGCCGCCACGATCCGCTGCGCCTGGCGCTGCTGCAGTTCGCCACCTGCGCGGTGGTCAGTCTGCTGCTGGCTGTGTGCCTGGAGGACATCCGGCTCGCGGCGATTCTCGACGCCGGCCCGGCGATCCTCTACGGCGGGCTGTGCGGCGTGGCGATCGGCTACACCCTGCAGGTGGTGGCGCAGAAACACGCCATCGCCTCCCATGCGGCGATCATCCTCTCGCTGGAGGCGGTGTTCGCCGCCCTCGCCGGCTCGCTGTTCCTCGACGAGATTCTCGCGCCGAAAGGCTACATCGGCTGCGCGCTGATGTTCGCCGGCATGCTGGTGGCGCAGCTGTGGCCGAGGAAAACGGTTTGAACCCGGCGTGGGTAGCACGGCTGTCATAGCAGGCGGGATGCCGCAGCGCCTGGTGGATCGGTAAAGCGTGATCCGCCCTACGGCAGGAAGGCTTTCAGGCGCTGGTGCGCGTCGTCCTGCGGGTCGATCTCGTGGTGATATTTCGCGCCCAGGTAATGGGCGGTGAACACGTCGAGGTAGACGCCCAGCGCATCGGCCGCGGCGTCATCGCCGGCCAGTTCGAGGCAGAGCGCGGCGACTTCGGCGGTGCACAGGTGGTCATCGCGCTTGGAGCGGCGCAAGCGGTAGCGCGAGAGCTGCTCGGGCTGCAGGCTGAGCACCGGCAGGCGATCCAGGTAGGGACTCTTGCGAAACATCTTGCGCGCCTCGGTCCAGGTGGCGTCGAGCAGGACGAACAGCGGCCGCTTGCCCTCTTCCACCCGCACCTCGTCGACCACCCGTTCGGGCGCCGCGTACTCGCCGGGGAACACCAGGTAAGGCTGCCATTGCGGGTCTTCCAGCAGCGCCGGTAGCGCCGGGTCGACCGCGGTGCGCAGCCAGCCGAACGCCGAGGTGTCGCGTACCAGGTCGGCGATCAGCCAGCCGGTGTTGCTCGGTTTCAACGCTTCGACGTCGTGCATCAGCAGGCACATCGCCGAGCGCGTCTCCACCCGTGGCCGCCACGCGCACACGCAGTGGCTGAACTGGATTCGGCAATCGGGGCAGCGTGGCGCACGCGATCCACGGGCGACGAAGGGTTTCAGGCTGCGGGCGAGGCGTTCGGCGCGCAGGCGGGCGACGGCATGCATGATCGGCGGGGCACTGGCGAAGGGCGA
>NZ_DJTK01000071.1:4627-40654 GCF_002438225.1 Pseudomonas sp. UBA6310
GCATGATCGGGGGGGCACTGGCGAAGGGCCGGCGAGTCTAGCAGACCCGCCGGCCGCCCCAGGCATCAGAAGCTGTGGTTGAGCGCCAGGCCGATGAAGTGGATGCGGGTCTTGTACTCGCCACTGTAGGTGCCGCCGTTGCCGGTGCAGCGAACCCCGCTGTCCTGGTAGAGCCCGCCCGCGCCGGGCACCCAGCCGGCCGGCGAGCAACCGTCCGTGTAGTCCATCTTGCCGCTGTCGAACTTGACGAAGCTGTAGGCCAGGTCCACCGAGGTCTCCGGGGTGACCTTGTAGTTGGCGCCGAACGACAGCCAGTAGCGGTCCGCATCGGGGAAGCCGGGATGGCGCAGGTCGGTACCGTTCACCGGCGATTTGTCGTAGGCCACCCCGGTGCGCAGCATCAGGTCCTTGGTGTACTGGTAGTTCATCCCGAGGGAGATCTTGTAGGTGTCCTTCCAGTCCTGCTTGACCGACAGATCACCCTCTTTGACGCCATTGAAGTACGGGTAGCCGGGGGTTTCGTCGATCGCCAGGCTCACGGTGTCCAGCCGCGAGTGGCCGGTGAAGGTCAGGTCGGCCATCAACGCGATGCGCTCGTTGAGCTGATGGAAAGCGCTGAAGGAAAGCGTTTCCGGCGTATCGATGTTGCTCTTGCCTTTGGAATGCAGCGGGTGCAGGCGCGTGGCGGCGAAATCGCCCGGGTTGATCCAGTTGCTCGGGTCGAGCACCGAGAGGATGTCTTCCGGCGGCGTGGAGGGGTCCGGCACCGCGCCGCTGACGCCGGAAAAGCTCCACTTGGTGTCGCCCTCCAGGGTGTGGCGGATGTGCGAGCGATAGGCGATGCCGAACCGGGTGTTCTCGGTCGGCTCCCACATGTAGCCGATGTTCCAGCCGAAGCCCCAGTCGTCGCCCTTGGCGCGGAAATAGCCGTCGCCGTTGACGTTGTCGGCGAAGTTCGAGGCCACGCAATCGACGAAGGCGTCGCGGCTCTGCAGCGGATCGCAACTGGCGATCTGCTCCGGCACCCCAAGGCCCAGCGGGTCGAGGATGGGATTCAACTGTCCCGCTGCCGCGGCGAGGAAGGTCGCCGCATAGTTCTCATCGACGAACTGCCCGGCCAGTTGCCGCGACGCTCCTTTCACGTCCGCCGCGCCGCGCTGGGTCGACTTGATGTACTGCGCGGAGATGCCGAAGCCGACGCTGTGGTGCTCGTTGAAGCGGTAGGCGATGCTCGGGTTGAAGTTCACCGTGAGCAGGTTCGCCGACTGGATGCCGTAACGGCCGGCCCAGTCTTCCTGGTAATCCAGCTTGGCGCCGTAGGGCGTGAAGATGCCCAGGCCGATGGTGACGTTGTCGTTCACCTGATGGGAGATGTAGAGGTTCGGCGCGGCGGCGGAATCGGGCAGGTAGGAGCCGGCGTTGCCCTCAACTGGGTTACCGAAGACGTCCACGCTGCCGTTGTCGTGGTACTCGCCGCGGGGAATAACGATGGTGATGCCGTTGGTGACCTGATCGCCCTTGAGCCGGGTGAGACCCGCCGGGTTGTAGAAGATGGTCGAAGGATCGGCCGCCTCGGCGCTGTTGGCGTGGGCGGTGCCCTGGGCGGAAACCGATTGCGAACCGAAGTGGTAACCCGAGGCGAGCGCCGTGGGTAGGTGGGCGGCCACCAGGCCGCCTGCAAGCATGGCCAGAGGCCAACGCTGGGGCTTTCTTGTCATTATTTTCAGCTCCTAGAGCATTCTGCTGTCAGCCTGGAGGCTCGATACAGTCAGGCCTCCTGCCTTCCCTGGGCGTGTTGTCGCAACCTGGGCGCTATTCTGACTGCGGACATCCGTGGAATTTCCCCGATCTTTGGTCGGGGAAGGCAGAAAGCCATCTTTTCGCTGTCGCGTTTGGTAACACTTAAACGGTGCTGTTCGTCAGCTGCCGCTTCGGCTCACAATCGCCTCCCTCGGAAGTCGCGGCGAACGCCCAGCCACGCGACCGGTCCAAGCCCTGTCATTCGCTCCGGAGAACCTCATGCCGCGTTTCACTGCCCTCGTCCTCTGCGCCTTGCTGCCCGTTGCCGCGCAGGCCGCATCCCTCAAGGAAACCGAGCTTTCCGCCATGCTGCAGAAGGTCGCCAGGGAAAGCAGCGTCGGCACTCCGCGGGCGATCAACGAGGACATCCTCGACCAGGGCTACACCGCCGAGGGCAAGGAGCTGATCAACCATCTCAGCGTGCTACCGGTGCACGCCGCGAAGATGCGCGCCAACCCGGACGCGGTACGCGCCCAGCTCACCGCGAGCGTTTGCGGCAACCCCGGCTACCGCAAGCTGCTCGACCAGGGCGCCCTGCTGCGCTACGAGTTCTCCGAATACCAGACCAATAAGCCGGTCGGCACCGCGCGCTTCTCCAAGGCCGACTGTGCCCAGTGAGAGCCGTCTGCGCGGCGCGAGCCGTCCTGCCTGCTGAACCCTTTGCCCCACGCGGGTAAACTGCAGCCCATCGAAACGCGGCAACGCTCATCGCCGGAGGCATCTTTTGCGGCGCCGCACGACGCGCGTTTCGATCTGCCCTGACGGCCTGCGCACCCCACGATGGGTGCGAGGCCGACAAAACCCGATTCGAACGCCGGCGCGATTCCGCCCCACCGTGTGGGCCATCCGCTCAGCCCGAGCGCTGTACGGACTCGCTGGCGTCAATGCCGTTTCGCGCCCGTGGATGGCCGGACGGCGAAGGAGAAGTTGCGTGACCCATCCCATCGAAGAAGCCCGCTCCCCGCTCGCCCACAGCGAGGAGGAGTTCGAGCGACGCCTCGAAGAACTGGTCGAGGCCCGCGTCCCGGAAAACAGTCGCAACCTGCCGTTGTACCGCGAGATGCTCGCCACCGTGCTGCGCATGGCCCAGGCCGACCGCAATCGCTGGGACGCGAAGATCATGCTGCAGACCCTGCGCGAGATGGAGCACGCCTTCGCCACGCTCGCGCAGTTCAGGGGCCGCCGCAAAGTCACCGTGTTCGGCTCGGCGCGCACGCCCATCGAGCATCCGCTGTACGCACTGGCCCGCGAACTGGGCGCGACCCTGGCGCAGCGCGGGCAGATGGTCATCACCGGCGCTGGCGGCGGCATCATGGCGGCCGCCCACGAAGGCGCCGGCCTGGATCACAGCCTGGGGCTGAACATCACGCTGCCGTTCGAGCAGCACGCCAACGCGACCGTCGACGGCACCGGGAACCTGCTGTCGTTCCACTTCTTCTTCGTTCGCAAACTGTTCTTCATCAAGGAGGCCGATGCCCTGGTGCTCTGCCCGGGCGGCTTCGGCACGCTGGACGAGGCGCTGGAAGTGCTGACCCTGATCCAGACCGGGAAAAGCCCGCTGGTCCCGGTGATCCTGCTGGACGAGCCCGCCGGCAGCTACTGGCAGGAGGCGTTGCAGTTCATCAGCCGGCAACTGGGCGACAACCGCTACATCCTGCCGGGCGACATGAAGTTGATGCGCCTGGTGAACAACGTGGCGGACGCGGCGGATGAAATCGACCAGTTCTATCGCAACTTCCACTCCAGCCGCTGGCTGAACAGCCGCTATGTCCTGCGCCTGCGCCATCCACTCAGCGAAGCCGCTCTCGGCCGGGTGCGCCAGGACTTCACCGACCTCTGCCTGAGCGGCGGCTTCGAGCAACTGCCCTACGACGAGACCGAACAGGATGAACCGGAGCTCAGCCAGCTGACCTGGCTGGTCTTCGCTTTCACCGGCCGCGACCACGGCCGCCTGCGCGAGTTGCTGGATTTCGTCAATCGCCCGGAGCACTGGGCGAAGCGCTGATCGGGCCGTTCGCGCCACACAAGCCGATCCTGTTTTGCCGGCGCTCCGCAAGGACGCCGGTTGGCGTTCGGCAGGCGTTCAAGGTCATGCGCGCACAGCCACCCGGGCGACAGGCGCGCAGTCAGGCCTCGCCTCATCACGCGAAGTCACGCCTGCCTGCAAGGCATCCTGGGCGATACGGCCGGATCTTCCTTACCGGGTGCGCGATCCTGCGGCAGATGCGACTGCGCTAACGGAGCCTGACAACGAAGCGTCATCCACCTCCGCACGCGCTGCCGGTTCAGCCGGGGTCGGGATCGAGTCGATGGGTGAGTAGAAGAAATCGTCCGCCAGACCTGGCAGCGGCCAGAGGCAGAAACGAGGCACTTGGTGAATGCCGGGACCACCAAAGGTGGCAGGCTCAATCGTCTAGTGCGCCGCGTAGCAGCCGGCCGATCATTTCCAGGGAATAACCGCGGTAGGCGAGAAACCGCCCCTGCTGGGCGCGCTCGCGGGCATCGGTGGGAAGCTGGCCACGAAACTTGCGCTGCCAGACGTCGCGCAGGTTTTCGCTCCAGTCGATATCCGACCGCTGCATTGCCTGCTCGATATCATCGCGCTGCAATCCGCGCTGGCCCAGCTCTTCGCGAATGCGCTGCGGCCCGTAACCGGCACGCGCGCGACTCGAAACGTAGCTTTCCAGGTATCGGGCTTCGCTGAGCAGGCCGTCTTCGGCCAACCGTTGCAATGCGCCGTCGATGAGTTCGGGAGGAGCGCCGCGCTTGCGCAGCTTTCGGGTCAGCTCGACGCGGCTGTGTTCACGCCGCGCGAGCAGATCCATGGCCGCCCGGCGTACCGCGACCGCTGTGTCGAGGACGACGGGCATGCCGCGACTCAGAGGTCGATGTCGGCCGTTTCGTCGGCCGCGACCGCAGAGGCCTTGCTGTCGGACGGTGCGACCAGCATCTTGTCGCGGATCGCCTTGTCGATGGCGTTGCCGATTTCCGGGTTGTCTTCCAGGAACTTGGCGGCATTGGCCTTGCCCTGGCCGATCTTGTTGCCCTGGTAGCTGTACCAGGCGCCGGACTTCTCGACGAAACCGAGCTGCACGCCAAGGTCGATGATCTCGCCGTTGCGGTAGATGCCCTTGCCGTAAAGAATCTGGAACTCGGCCTGACGGAACGGCGGCGCCACCTTGTTCTTGACGACCTTGACGCGGGTCTCGCTGCCGACCACTTCCTCGCCTTCCTTCACCGCGCCGGTACGGCGGATGTCCAGGCGCACCGAGGCGTAGAACTTCAGCGCGTTACCCCCGGTGGTGGTTTCCGGGCTGCCGAACATCACGCCGATCTTCATGCGGATCTGGTTGATGAAGATGACCAGGCAGTTGGCATTCTTGATGTTGCCGGTGACCTTGCGCAGCGCCTGGGACATCAGGCGAGCCTGCAGGCCTACATGGGTATCGCCCATCTCGCCTTCGATTTCGGCCTTCGGCACCAGTGCCGCCACGGAGTCGACGATGATCACGTCGACCGCGTTGGAGCGCACCAGCATGTCGGTGATTTCCAGGGCCTGTTCGCCGGTGTCCGGCTGCGAGACCAGCAGGTCGTCGACGTTGACGCCGAGCTTGCCGGCGTAGTCCGGGTCGAGGGCGTGCTCGGCGTCGACGAACGCGCAGGTCGCGCCCTGCTTCTGGGCTTCGGCGATCACCGACAGGGTCAGGGTGGTCTTGCCGGAGGATTCCGGACCGTAGATCTCGACGATCCGGCCCTTCGGCAGGCCGCCGATGCCGAGCGCGATGTCCAGGCCCAGCGAGCCGGTGGAGATGGCCGGAATGGCCTGGCGATCATGATCGCCCATGCGCATCACGGCGCCCTTGCCGAATTGTTTTTCGATCTGGCCAAGGGCCGCAGCCAGGGCGCGCTTCTTGTTCTCGTCCATTGAAGTCCTCTCGATTCAAGTGGGCCAGAGGCCACGACAACTGTATAAGTAGACAGTATTAGAGCACAGGGTTGGCCGGTCGCCTACCCCCGCTCGGGATTTTCTCCGGCAGCTAGTCGGATAAGTCCTTCGAGGGCGGCCTGCACGGTGGCGTGGCGAACCTGATCGCGATTTCCGGGGAATTGCCGGCGTTGCGCGAACAGCCGTTCGCCGTCCGCCCAGGCCAGCCATACGGTGCCGACCGGCTTCTCCGGGGAACCACCGTCCGGGCCGGCGACGCCGCTCACCGCCACGCCGAAACGCGCGCCGCTGCGGCTACAGGCGCCGCGCACCATTGCCTCGACGACCTCGCGACTGACCGCGCCAACCTGCGCGAACAGTTCGGCCGGCACCCCGAGCTGGGCGGTTTTCTGGTTATTGGAATACGTGACGTAGCCGGCCTCGAACCAGGCGGAGCTGCCGGGGACGCGGGTGATGGCTTCGGCGATGCCGCCACCGGTGCAGGATTCCGCGGTGGTGACCTGGGCGGTCAGGGGTTTCAGGCACTCGCCCAGTTGCCGGGCGAGATTGGTAAGGGTGTCCATGGCGTTCTCCGCAGGATCGGGCATGCATACCCTACCTCAGCTGCGGCGCCGATTCAGATAAGGCTCACGCTCGCATGCGCGGTCATCTGACCGGGACAATCTCCTGCTACAACGCGATCGACGATGAAACCTGGCGCTGTCCGGAATCAGGACAGCACCTCGAGCTCCCGCACGGCGGCGGCCGTCGGCGGGGTGTACAGCGACTGGTTGGCGGCAAGTGCCTTGTACTTCAGCGCCTGGGCTTCTTCATGGCTGGCGCAGACGAAGTAGAAATCGTTGAGATAGAGCCGCCAGAACGGCTGCGTGCCTTCTACTCTTTCGACCCGTACCACCATCTGCACACTCTCCGCTAGACGCCGGAATTGGCGTTCACGCAAATGACCGGAGCGGCGGCGGTGAAGTTCAGCAGTGCCTGCCAGACGGCTTGCAGCTCGTCGGAACGCCATTCAGCCTTCGAGCATTTCGCGGATCTTGCTGCCCAGCGCATCCAGCGCGAACGGTTTGGTCATCATCTCCATGCCCTCGGCGAGCAGCCCGCCGCGCACTGAAGTGGACTCCGCGTAGCCGGTGACGAACAGCACCTTCAGCCCGGGCCGCCCTTCCCGGGCGATCTCGGCGAGCTGGCGCCCATTCATGTCGGGCAGGCCAACGTCGGTGACCAGCAGATCGATCTGCGGCTCGCGCCCGAGCAACGCCAGACCGGCCTTCGCATCCGCTGCCTCGAGGTAGCGATAGCCGAGCACGTCGAGCACCTCGGTAATCAGCATGCGCACGCTGGCCTCGTCTTCCACCACCAGTACGGTTTCGCCCAGACCGTAGGGCGCGCGGGGCGATTCGACTTCCAGCGGCAGCTGCTCATCCGGCGCGCGACGCAGGTAGAGCTTCACCGTGGTGCCGCGGCCGACTTCGCTGTAGATCCTGACGTGGCCGCCCGACTGCTTGGCGTAGCCGTAGATCATCGACAGCCCCAGCCCGGTGCCCTGCCCCAGCGGCTTGGTGGTGAAGAACGGGTCGAAGGCCTTGGCGAGCACTTCCGCAGACATGCCCGAGCCGGTATCGGACACCGAGATCACCACGTACTCGCCGCTGGACACCGCCTCCAGGCCCGCGGTGTAGGAGTCGTCGAGCACCGTGTTGGCCGTATCGATGCTCAGGTGGCCGCCCGTGGGCATGGCGTCGCGGGCATTGATCGCGAGGTTCACCAGCGCGCTCTCCAACTGGTTGGCGTCGCTCAGGGCGTGCCAGAGGTTGTGGTGCAGCGCGGTCTCCAGACTGATGCGTTCGCCCAGGGTGCGCCTGAGCATGTCGTCGAGGCCCTCGATCAGCAGATTGACGTTGCACGGACGCGTGTCCAGCGATTGCCGGCGGGCGAAGGCCAGCAGGCGGTGGATGAGCGCCGCGGCCCGTTGCGCAGAAGAGGACGCCGCGTCCATGAAGCGCTCGATACCGTCGCTGCGCTGGGCATCCAGGCGCCGCTTGAGCATGTCCAGCGAACCGATGATCACGGTCAGCAGGTTGTTGAAGTCGTGCGCGATGCCGCCGGTCAACTGGCCGATCGCCTCCATCTTCTGCGACTGGCGCAGCTGTTCCTCGGCGAGATGCAGCGCCTCGGCGCGCGCTTTGTCGGCGGTGAAATCGCGTCCTACGCCGCTGATTACCCCATCGCTGAAGACCGCACCCCAGGTGATCCAGCGGTAGCCGCCGTCCTTGTGCAGCAGTTGGCTGTCGACGCCGGAAATGCTCGCGCCGTCCTCGAAGAGGCTCATCTCCTGCCGGGCGCGCTCCAGGTGGTAGGGATGCACGAAGTCGAGCGCGTTACGGCCGACGGATTCCTCCATGCTCCAGCCGAGCACCCGCGTCCATGCCGGATTGACGGCGAGCAGCGTTCCGTCCTTACGGCACAGGGTCATGATGTCGCTGGACAGCTGCCAGAGGCGATTGCGATCGGCGGTGCGCTCCGCGACCTGCTGTTCGAGCGTTTCGTTGAGCCGGGCCAGCACCTGGGACGTGGTCTTCTGTGCCTCGATGTCAGTGTTGGTGCCGACCCAGCGGATGATCGCGCCCAGCTCGTCGCGAACCGGCAGCGCGCGGGTCAGGTGCCAGCGGTATACGCCATCGCGACGACGCAGGCGGAATTCGGCTTCGTAGGTGTCGCCATTGAGAAATGCTTCCTGCCAGCGCTCGGCCGCCTGCACCATGTCCGAGGGATGCATGATGTGACGCCAGCCGTGGCGCTCCAGATCGCCCGGAGTGGCACCGGTGTAGTCGTAGATGCGCTCGTTGAACCAGTCGAGCAGGCCGTTGGGCAGCGCCATCCATACGTGATGCGGCATCGCCTGGGCCAGCGCGCGGAATTGCGCCTCGCTGGCGCGCAGTTCTGTGGCGGCGCTGATCGCCCGATGCGCCGCCGAGGCGAAACGCGAAAGGCTGATGAGCAGGCGCAAATCCTCGGCATCGAACTGGCCGTCCGCGTCATGGCGCACCGCCCAGAGCGTACCGACCGGCTGGTGATCGACATGGAACGGCGTGAGCAGCAGTTCGACGACCGGCGGATCGAACTGCGCGGCTTCTGGGTAGAGCCGACCCGGATCGCGCAGCAGCAGGCTGGTGTTGCCGTCGATCACCGCGCCGCAGGGGCTGGCGAACCGCGACATCCGCCCGCCCACCCGCGGCGCCCAGCAACCGGCGACGGCGTGCCAGTGGAACCACTCCACGCCCGCAACGTCCGTCTCGAGAATGCTGACACCGGCGGAATCCGCCTGGCAGGTCTCGACCACCAGCTCGACCAGCCTCTGCAAGACGGTAGCCGGACTTTCCGCCATGGCGTCGGCCAGTTCCGCCAGGGCACGGTTCTCGCGTTCGAAGTCGGGCACACGGGAGGGACGCGAGCCAAGAATCCGGATCGCAGAGCCATCCTCGTGTACTGATGAATCGTCCATCACCGTTCCCCTCAATTAGCCATCCATGGGCATTCAGTACTGGTATAGCCACTGCGGACGATGCATGCCGACGGCCGCTGGCGTCGTCCCTGGATCACTGTATCGGGCGCCGACACAGGCTGAACACCCACCCGCGCCCCGATAATGACGCCGTCCGACGACTGAACGATGAAACCGCCCGGCGGGCGCTCACTACAGAATTTTCACCCGCTCATCATCGGCGCTTCACAGCCCCTGCGACAGGATCGCTCCCAACCCATCAGGAGCGTTCCATGAGACTCGTTTCAATCCCGACCCGCCTCCTCCCGTCAGCCTGGGCGATGCTGCTCTGCGGTCTGCTCGCCTCGTTGCCGGGCTTCGCCGCCACCACGCCCGGCGAAACGGGCGGCACCCGCGCGCCAACCTGGGCGACGCCCCTGAACGGGACGTTCAATCTCTATCGGATGTCTCCCACCCTTTATCGCAGCGCGCTACCGGCGCGCGCCAACCGCCAGCAGTTGGAAAAGCTCGGGGTACGCACGGTGATCAGCTTCATCGAGGACAGCGACGCGCCCTGGCTCGGCGACTCCGGCGTACAGCGGGTGAACATTCCGCTGCACGCGGATCGCGTCGACGATGCCGACGTCATCGAGGTGTTGCGCGCCGTACAACGCGCCCAGGCGAACGGGCCGGTGCTGATCCACTGCAAGCACGGCCGCGACCGCACCGGCCTGATGGCGGCGATGTACCGCCAGGTGATCGAGGGCTGGAGCAAACAGGCGGCGCTGGATGAAATGCAGCACGGCGGCTTCGGCGACCCGCGACGCATGGAGGATGCCATCGCCTACGTGGAAAGCGCCGACGCCCCGGCTATCCGACGGGCGCTGGCCAATGGCGACTGCAGCACCTCGCCCTTTTCCACCTGCCTGGTACAGGGCTGGCTGCAGCAACGCTTCGAAGCCAGCGCGGACTGACATCGGCGTTTTGCGCGGGCGCTGATCCTTACCGCGCGTTGCTCCCTGCACCTGCTGGCACCAGATCGCCCGTGGTAATCTTCGCCATCGCCGCAGCCAGCCGCTGCATTGTCTTCCGGGTGATCCGGCGCCGCTCTCCGACCGCGCGCCGCCCTTCCCCAGCAACTCTCCAGAATCCCTAAGTCACTGATGGCAAAGCAAAACAAGGATCTTTCGGCACATACGCCGATGATGCATAGGCAATAAATCCAGCATTGGCGGGGCCTCCAGGGCACAGAGTTAGGAAACCACACCTTTTCCTATACTGACGAAGGACGATAAGCGATGGCGATAATCGACAGGCGGGGGCAGCCGCTCCCAGCAAACCACCCGCTGAAAGGCGGCGTGATTATCTGCGGAGTGAAGCAGCCCAAGAACTGGCCACGGCCGAAGCCGGAGCAGGTAGAGCAGCAGAGGCCGCAACAGCCGGACAGCGAGAAACCGGAGTAACTCCGGCCGCCTCCTCCCATCAGCAGTTGCTGTACGGGTCGTAGACTGGCTGAGACGCGCCTCGGTGATCGTAAATGCGCCGGGCGCGATCCGCATCGGCTGCGGTCATTCCACCGGAGCCGCTCCTCTCCATGTAGGCGTAGGGCCGATAGGCCTCGCCGTGCTGCAGCGGTCTCACCGCATCGTCAGGTCGCGCCAACGGGGCGGTTACGGCGAAGGTCAGTGCAATGGCATCCGCGATGTCCGGCGAGGGCAGGCCTCTGGCCTTCATGCTCTGCTTGGATTCCAGCAAGATCGCGTCGGCCGTCGTGTAGCTGTACTCCACGTTCACCAAATCCGAGACGATGTCGTCACGCTTGGGCAGCGCCCCTCCCTTCAGCCACACCTTCATCAGCGACCAGATCTCTGCCCGCTTGTTAGCGTAGCGCCGCGGGTCGGTAGCCTTGCTGCCGAACTGGACCTCGATCGGACTGAATCCAAGCTGGCGCAACCGGTCGACAAGCCCTCCGCCCACACCGCCACCGTCGATAGCGACGATCACGTTGGCATGCACGCGCCGGAGCAGGTTGATATGGTCGGCGACCACCGACGCGAGAGTCATCAGGTCGAGCTTATCGAGCAGGATTGGCGGGAAGTGGCGGCCGTCTCTGCCCTTGCGGGTGAAGATGCAAGATCGGTCGCCGCCGAAGCGGGCAACGTCGACACCCACAATGACTGGCTCCTCGCGCAGCACTTCTACTTCCCGCTCCATCGCATCGTCGACAAGATCCTGTGGGATGAACTGCAGGCTGCTCGCGCTGGGGAAGACGCCGCGCACACGGACCTTCACGAAGTCGGAGTCGATGCCGAAGTCATCGATCCAATTCTGCAGCTGCGCTTTGTTCGTGATCTGCACGCTGCGGCTGTCAACGATCTGCGTGTGCCAGCGGTGACTGGCTGAGTTGAAGGCATCGTAGAAGGTCGTGCCCAGGCGCGTGGGGTTACCGAAGGCGAACCACATCGGCTCACCATCCGTCATACCGCCCTGCGCCACTTCCCAGATCTTGGCCGGGATGGCAGACGCTTCGTCGAACAGGTAGAACGGCGTGGAGTCTGCGGCGTGAAGGCCGGCGAAACTCTCGCTGTTCTCCTCACGGCAGGTCTGGGCATCGCAACGCCAGGACTCCTCAAAGCCCACGGCAACCATTCGCATGGACCCACGCCCGGTGGTGAGGTTGAACCAGTCACCGAACAGGCTGCGCTTGTTCCACTTGCTGATTTCGGCCCAGGTCTTCGACTCCAACTGAGGAGCAGTGTTGGCGGTGACCACACCTCGGGCGTTCGGCCGGGTAGACATGATCCAGCCGACCAACCAACCGGTGATCGCGGACTTGCCGATGCCGTGGCCGGAGCTGATCGCGGCGCGGATCGCATCAACTGCGTTGCGGCCATCGAATGCGCGCTCAATGACCTGACCACCGACGTGATCCAGCAGCTCGCACGCCCATGCATCCGGCCCGTACTCACTGGCGTAAGCGTCCGCCCAAGGCTCCGGCAACTTGACGACGCGCAGCGAGGGGTCGCGGTCCCAGTCGAAAGCGAACAGTACGAAGGCCAGCGGGCGATCATAGAGGTGCGCCGCCATTGCCGGCAGCACAGTCTCCGGGTCGATCACCTGGGCTTGTGCGCCGCGTGAACGCGAGGGAGCCACGAAGTTGATTCGCAGCCAGCCACGGGCGATGCGGCCAACGGTAGTGTCGTCCTCCGCCAGCTGCAGCAGCTCTTCTCGGCTATGGCTGGGCGCCAGCGGGTTTTGCCTGGCGCGGTAGATCTGCTGGCGCAGGTCGCCGGCGTTGGCTTGGGCGGCCTCCGCCTTCGCCAGGCGGCGCTCGAATGCTGGCGTCATACCAAGTCCTCGGTGGAGTTGTTCGTTGCGAGCAGCGGCGCGATCTGGCGCGGCGCCCTGCCCTCGATGGCCGCCAGGCGCCGCTCATGCTCCGTCAGCACGACGGCTTTCCCGTAGGTGTCGAGCATGCGCAGGAGCTTGTCGCCAGCCTCCGCGCTAATCTGCCCGTCGCCTACGGCAGCCATGATTGCCTGGGCCTTGGCCTGCATCGTCGGTGCGCTGGCAAGGCCGGGCACGGTGACCTTCTCAGCCTCCTGGCGGGGCGTGGGGGCCAAGCGCTCTAAGCACAGCTTCAACGCGTGTGGGTCGCCCAGCTTGGCCAGCTCGACAGCCTTCGCGATGATTTCGGCCTTGTGAGGCTCAATGAGCGCGCGGACCTGCTCGCCTGCGCTCGGGCCTCTCGGTCGACCGGGGCTTTTCGGCGCATTGCCGGCAAGGAATCGACCCTGCTCGCCCCGATCTAGTTGTTCACTGCTCAATGGTGGATTCCTCTGGTATTCGGCGCATGATCACGCGCGCTGGGTTGTTGCGCCGGCGGCCGTTGCACCAGCCCCAGACCGTCATCCGATGGGGGATGCCCAGGGTGGTGGCGATCTGTTTGTAGGAGAGTCCCTGCTCACGCATCGCACGAGCTTTGGCTACCACTTCATCGCTGTACCGGCAGGCGTGGTGACTGGTGCCCATCGGCTTGCCTCTGGCGTTGCATTGCACGGCCACGAGCTTGGTCGGCTTGTAGTCCGTCATGCCTGCGGCTCCTCCGCTACGCGCTTGAAGCGAACGGGATAGGTAACGCGCCTTCTGTACCGGCAGATGTCTCGAATCGTGCTCTTGGAGACGCCGAACTTCGCAGCAAGCTTGGAATAGCTGAGCCCATGCTCTTCCCTCAGCTCACGCACCAGATCCACATCCCGGTTGAGAAGTTTCGCCCGGTGGTGGTCCTCGCCGCACCGGTTCCCGGCCTCGGTTACACCCACGTAGCGCCGGGCCATCTCAGTGCTTCCGCTTGAAAAAGCCCGACGGCTTTCCATGCGGGACGTCGCTCTTGGGGCTGAGCTTGTGGATCTCGACGTCCAGATCGTGGGCGAGATAGTTCACAGCCTGCCGGCGCCGGGAAGCAGCGAGCAGGTCGTAGGCTTTCAAGCGCAGCTCCATTCGGGCTTCCCGGTCGAGCGGGTCGACCAGACCAATAATCGACGCTGCCTCGTCGAGCGCGCGGGCCATTGCCACGGCCTCCATTTCTAGGCACTTCGACTGGCTCATTTGCGCGCCCTCCGCGCCAGTTCGACAACGGCCTGCACGACCTTCGGATGCGAGCCGCGCCCGCCATAGTCAAGGAATTCGCGGAGTCCCGGCTGCGAGTTCACGTAGGCTCGGGTCTGCTGAATGACCCTGCCCGCCTCTGCGGCGCCGTAGGTCTGAACCAACCACGAGCTGGATTCTTCAGCCCAGTCAGCCACCTGGCCTTCGGTTGCGTGCTCGAATTGCGGGTGCAGGTCGCGCAGCGTCTCGACCGTTTCGGCCGGTACGCTCAGTTCGTGGGCCATCTGCCGATATTCAGCAAGCTCCTGCAGTGCCGCCTCTCGTTGTTCCGGCTCCATCAGCACGTCATCAAGGATGCGATCGGGAAGGCTCTCCTTCAGCGAGAGCTGTGGGTCGTACAGCTTGCGGTACAGGCTGTCTTCGTCATTGATGTCCGTCTTTTCGGTGCTGCCCTCGGGGCGGGTGGTGGCAGTAGTGGCGCCATACAGCTTCTCGGCCAGCGCCTCGTCGGGGTTGCCGAGCAGCGACTGCGGGCGTGGCGCCTGCTTGGGCGCCTGCATGGTGCCACCGAACAGCGCCTGAGCTCGGGCTTCCTCTGGGTTCGCAGCGGCTGCTTGGCGCTGGGTTTGGCCAGCCTCGGCGGCTGCGCGCTGATCGGCCTGGTACTTACTCTCGAATGGGAATTCCATGGTCAGAGCTCCTCGTCCAGGTCGTCATCGGTGGGTGCGCTCAGGCACGCGTCGGCCTTGCGCAGTAAGCGTTCGGTTTGCGAGCGAACCCGTTCGATACCACTCGCAAGTTGGTCGGCATCAGTGCGGCTTGCGACGTCGATATGCACGCCGACGGCTGGCAGCCCTGCCTCGATAAGCGCGGTGCCGAGGGCAGCAGCGACAAAGGGCAGCGGAGTTACGGTGCCGCTGGAGGTGACGTTGGCCCAGCTCGGCTTATCGAGGCCCGCCTTCAAGCCGGTGCGTAGTGCGGCGTTGCGCTCGTCGACCGCGTCTTTAAGGCGCTTGGCTAGGGGCGCCAGCTGGTTGATGCCGGCCAGTAGTTGCGCGGTGACCTTGTCGATCTCTCCATCGCGATTGGTGATGGTTGCTCGGGCATCGGTCACTGCGGCCTTACGATCCTCAAGGGTCTGCTCGACCACGGCTTGGGCCTGGGCCTCTATGGCGGCCTTGAAGCGCTCGATGGCTGCCGTGTGCAGGTCGAGTTCCTCCTCCAGTGCTTTGATCTCGCGCTCTTCGCGGGCTTGGAGGACAGCTTGACCAAGTAGGGCCTTGACCTCTTTGCGATCACGGCGAGCGGCCAGCAGGCGGTCTTCGATGCTGTGCGGTACGGGCTTCACTGTGCTCATGCCAGGTTCCCCATGGTGGCGGCCTGCAGTCTTGCAAGCCGTGCGCTGAACTCAGGCAGCGAGACAGTATTGATGCGGGGGTACGAAGGTTCGATCAGCCGGAGCAGTGGCTCGGCAGCCGAGTGCAAGAACGCGCGAGCGATATCCCGGTCTGCGTTGGCGGAAACGGTCTGGGCAACGCGGGCGGGCACACCGGCTGCGGCGAACTCAGCGTGAATCGCGTCGCGTCGTGCCAGCAGGGCGCGGTCAAGATCTGCAACATGCGAGGCCACGTCGGCCAGCAGCGCGTCGATTGCAACTACGGCAGCCTGGACGGCAGCGGTTTGGGAAGTGATGGACATCTTTGGGCTCCATTGGTTGGTGCCCTAAGGATGCTTTGGCGGACGGATTGAACGTGGTCTGGTAGCGCTCCAGTAGCGCAACCAGACCAGATACTTACGGTTGCCCGAGAACAGTGGGGCGCGGCGCCTTTGGGAGGCGCTTAGCTGGCGCCCATGTTGGGGCAGCCGTATCGGCTTTGATCCTGGGAGCATTGCCGGCTGGTTCGTACTCGAATAGCCCACCCTTAAGGTGAATGCACTTGCAGGCCGCCTCGAGCTCAGGGAAACCCAGGTAGGCAAACCAGCTCGCAGCATCCTGGCGAATCGCGCGGCTGACGGCTTTGTCCGTTGTAGCTCCCGGCTCCGCAAAGTCACGGGCCCGGAGGCTATCGCCGAAGCCTCGGTCGGCCATGACGCACCAGGCAGGCCAAACGCCGGCCTTGGTTGTGCGGAAGCGATGGGGCTCGTCGCCGGTGCGGTAGATCTCAAAGCAATCGCCACGCGGATCGCAGGCGCCGGGTACCCAGCGGAAGACGATTTGCTGTCGCTGCTGTCGTGCGCCTGCTTCAATGATCGCTAGCATTACTTCTGACCGGCTGGGGGTCGCCATGAAGTCAGCCAGGACAAGATCGCGGAGCCGATTCGCGCATTGGTTCACGACCCTACTCATGTGCGTGCGCCCACAGCTTGGTCCAAGAACGCATCCAGGGTCGAGCGGCGCCACCCCTTTAACTTCCGGGTGATCGTGATTGGCTCAGGCAAAGCGCCACGCTGCCGCAGGTCGTACAGCGTGCGCACCGGGATGCCCAGGTAGGCCCCTGCGTCGCGGACACGGATGAACGGATCTTCATTTGCATTGGTCATGAGAACTTCTCGTTTGCTGTGCGGGTCGGTTGGCGGCAGTATCTCGCCGCTATCCGCTGCTATGCGCACCTGAGGAAGGACCAAGAATGAGTACGAAACCCGGCCTGCAGTTGCCGGTATTGGCTATGAGCCTGGTGGTGCCGGTGGCGGCTTTTCATAACCAACCGGGTTGCGTGGGCGCGTTCATGCGCAAACACGTCGGCCATCCCAGTGGGCTCGTGTTCTTCGCCGCGATGAGCGGGGGCGAACTTCAGGAAGTGGCGGACGGACTGAAGAAGTACCTTGGCCTGGCCGAGGGAAGGGGCATCGCCGCCATCGACGGCATGAACGGCCCTTGGACTGAAATCCCCTCAATTCGCTTTGAGGAGCCAGCGGACATGTACCTCCCGTGGTTCGCGTATCTGGTCGAGGAGCCAGGGGAAACACCCCAATCGCTGGCAGCAGTATAGGCAGCGGTATTGATTCCGGTATAGATCTGCCTGAAGACCCCGGAATCCGGCGTATTCGGACCGATAGCAAATAGGTGTGTGCTCTTCGCGTACCCCCTCTGGGCGACTGCACAAGGCCACGTTTCTGCGCAGGAGTCTGATTAGCTGCTTCGATAATGGATTACTGTTGCCTACGCAAAACGGAGACTACCCTCCGAGGAGCCTAGGCATTTAACTAGGGAATTACATTGAAGAACTTCTTTATGGTCGCAGGACTCATTGTCTTGCTCGCAGGATGCGCATCGGGCCGGGCAGTGAGGGTTAGTGACACTGAGATTACCGGTCCTCGAGTGGTAGCCCTCAACGCACCAAGCGCGCCATGGGTAATCGAGATCCAGAGTCGCTTGAAACAAAAGGGCTTTCGCGTGCTGCGCTGGAGCTCTCGATCAAGGGTTATGGAGCAGACATCAGGAGCTAGGATTGAGTCATACAACGAGGCTGAAGCCCGCTATGTGCTCGTCATAAATGGGGCTGCACCCTACAACTGGGCACGCCGCTGCTTCGGCGGCGGGTACAACTTCGAGGCTTTAAACGTTGACCTAGTTGATACCCTCACCAACGAGACAATTCTCAACGTTAATGGCTCAGGCTATTCAGAGAATTGCCCTCCGTTAAGTGGGAGCCTCTTTGGCGACGTAGCCAACGCAATTGACGCCGCGTGGCGCCAATGAAATGCGCGGCATCCGGTAGCCCTTGCGCGCACCCTCACGCTTTTCCGGGGGTGGTTGCGCCGTGAATCCGTTTTTCCTGCGTGCCGGTGGCGTTTTGAGGGTCACCGAAGCGCCCAACCTCTGCCCGGTTACGCTGGTTACGCTGGTTACACCACTTCCATAAGGCTGAGGATATAAAAATGAAAAGTTGATCTTGCCTCTCTCAGAAGGACTGTAACCAGCGTAACCAGCGTAACCGCAACCCGCCTCCCTCAGACCTAAACGCAAAAAGGCCGCTCCATTGAGCGGCCCCTCCCTCGTTGCGATACGCGATACGCTATTTGGTCGCCCCCTCCTCGTCAGCTGCCAGATTCTCCAGATACTCACGGGCGCTCATCTCTTCCTGTTCGGCTTTCTGCAGCTCGGCCCTGATCTCGTCACCGGTTGCCTGCTTCCATTTTTGTGCGTCACGGAGAATCGACACGCGGGTGGCGCGCCCCCGGATCTTCACCGGCTTGCCGACGGACTCGATGCAGTGATCTTCCAAGACGCGACGGTGCCCCGGCGTCAGGCCGCCACGACCGGTGAAGTCATCTCCGGCCAGAACCTGATACAGATCTGCGGAAGTGATCAGGTCACTCGGCCAGAAGTCGATCAGCATCTCGCAAAACATACTCGTCGGAGTCTGGCTGGCCTGGGTGGCCGCTTTCTTCGCCTCGGTCAGCACGGCATGCGCGCCCGGCTTGAATTGGGAGATATCTCGGGCGCCGAGAAACTTCGCCACCGCTGCAATGAACTGCAGATTGCCCAGAGCTGCGTAGAGCTGCTCGTAGTACGCAACGCCCTTCGGGGCCGCATTGGTGCTGACGACTTCGATACGGCGGTCGCCGTTCTCCAGCGGGATCGCCGAGGTATGGTTGGAGAACATCAGCCAACGGCAGGAGTTGTATTCGACAGACTCACGCCCGAATTTTGGGTTGATGGTCCGCGTCTCCTCGTTGATCGTGCTCTTGAGCTTCTCCGAATGCGCCCATTGCGATTCACGACCACCTTCGCGGATCTCATCCACAACCGCGAGCACCTTGCGGGAGAGGCGCCCGTTGAAGCCGGAACCCAGCATGCCCACCAGGTCCAGGTTCGCAGCGACTGCGCCCGCCCAGACACGAGCAAGCACCGACGCCAGCCAGTTGCGCCCCATGCCGAAGTTCTTCGCGATGTGCAGCCAAGCAGTGTGCGGCAGCTCGCCAGGGCACTGCTCGATGTGCGCCAGCCAGTCGAGGAATCGGCCGGCATCCTTACCGAAGAGGAACTCGACATGCCCCACGAACAGGCCAACCCCGGCCGCTTCGAGATCGGCCACCTCGAGGCTTCGGTCGAACGGCTTCCAAAGGTTCAGAGCGAGCCGGCCCGCTGGGTCGGGTAGAACCATCTGGCCACCGGCCTTGAACGTCCGGCAGACGACCGTCTTGCGCTCGGGCGAGGCCTTCCACAACCCACTCATCGGCACCTTCTTATCCGGCGCGGGCTTCTTGCTGCCGTCAGGCAGAAACTTCTCCGGCTGCGGCACGGCCTCGAACGACGCAGCATAGGTGCCAGCCCAGTCTACGAACGGGAGGTCGTAGTGCGGATTGAACATATCTGCCACGCGAGAGCCGTCCGCCAGGAATACGAAACGGTTGAGTGCCTGCTGCAGGGTGACCACCTCGGCCTTAGGAATCCGGTGTTCGCCTTCGCCAATGCGTGCATTCTCTTCCCGCTGGTACTTACGGCGCGCCTGCTCGAAGGCTTCTCGGCCACCACTCTCGATGCGCGCCTTCTCGATGGCATCCAGTGCGGCTTGCCTGGCTCGGGCGAATACCGACTGGTTACGCGCTTCGATCGCTGCCTGCTCTTCCTCTTCGTCTGGAGTGAAAGGCTCAAGAGCATCGAACTGGGCGGCGATGTAACCCACGGCCTCCATGTAGTCGCCCTGATCGCGATTAGCGCAGTGCGCGTGTAGGCAGTGGAACCGGCCCCGCTCGAAGCCGCCCACACCAGCTGGCATGTATTGCGTAGCAGTGTCATCGGCGCTCGGTCCGCTGTGCTCGTGCTCAAACGGGCAGGTTACGTTCAAGCGGCCATCGCGCGACTCGCTGAGCACCCAGCCGGTGACCAAGAGGTAATCCGCCATGTCATCGTTGGCATCGGTCTTTCGACGTGCGGACTTAAGCTGAGCACCCGCCGAGTAAACGACCTCCTCCTCGACAGCGAAGCAGTGCTTCAGCTCGGCCATGCAGGCCTCGAACGCCTCCACGCTGACCTCAGGGAAGTCATGCGGCATACCACCTTCCCACTCGTAGCGCGATCCCTTGGGGTGTGTGCCAGCGGCGATGAACTGCTGGCCATCCGCCAGGAACTCAATGGCGCCGTGCTTGGCCTTGAGAATGACCTTTGTGAACGCCCCAGGCAGCGTGAACGCGAGCAGGCACTTGGCACTGTCAGCGCGACCCCTTACCGGAAGATTCCCGAGGTGCTTGGCGATGATCTCGCGGATCTGCGCAACCTCGTCTGGCAGATCAATATCGACATCCAGTGCGCGCACCGTGCGGGTCTGAATGCAGATACCCAAGTCCGGGTTCTGCTGCCAGCGGTCGATGTTCGTTGGCGTGCTGATCTTGTCAGTCCAGCGGGCGATACCAACCACTTCGCCGGCGGCGTTGAACAAGCTGGGCACCTTGCCAAGGGCCTTGAGCTTCGAGTCAGAGGAGATGCGCGCGCCGGGATTGCTCACTACCGGCAACAGGTCAGCTGTCAGGCCGGCAACATCTGCGAGCATGGCCCAATCGTCTGGGGTGGCGCCGTATGCGCTGGTTGCTTTTCGTACAGCAAGTGGTGTGTTATCGTGGTCCTGCATACTGCTTTCCTCTGCTGCGCCTGGGACGGTTGTGGTGGCCGCCTCGTTGTTGTACCCGAAGCCCTCTGGTTGCTCGCCTGAGGGCTTCGTCGTTTCTGGGACCGGCTCCCGTAAGGCGACCGAACGCCTGGATGGCCCCTGCATTGCCTCAACAAAGCTGGTCATCGTCATTCCTCGCCTCTCGCCTGGCGGTCGGCCTTGGGCTTCACCGCTGGGAAAAGCAGGCGGCCGTTGGCCAGGCGCATGGGCTCGATCCCAAAGTAAGACCCGGTCCTCTGGATCTGCCTGCGGATGGACTCAGCCTTCAACCGGTTCAGTGCCGCGAACTCCTCGGTTGTGAGATTGAACTCGTCGTCGGTGTAGGTGTATGTGCTGCTCATTGGGTTCGCCTCCGTAGGGCTCCGCGTATTGACGGGTACAAGATCGCAGGAGATTTGAGCGGTAAGCACACCTGAGGCGGCACCAACGAAAAAGCCCGCTGAGCGCGGGCTTTGATTGAGTGAGTCGAGCGCTACGCTCCTCTTGCCGCCAGCGCTTGCGCAGCGTCCTGGGCCTGCTGTAAGAGCTCTTGAACCGCCCACAACGAGCTATTGAGCATATGGGGGTCTAGTACGGTGCCGGTGCCATCGTCGGTGGCTTGCAGTGCCCCGAGAACACCCTGAGCCTGGTGAAGGCGGGCCTGCAGGATTTCGACTTGTTCAGAACTCATCAGCATTGCTCCATTGATTGTGTGGAAGCGGGCCGGCTCCGCAGTTTGCGTAGCTGCACGCGCAGGCGGTAGTTGTCCTTCTGCGCTCTATCCCGCTCAGCGGCCAGTTCAGCGAGGCGCTCTTGCGCATCGAGGAGCAGTGCAACAGCCTGGCGCAGGTCGGTATCGTCGGTCTGGTTGGCGCGTAGCCGGAGCGGGCGCAGAAGCTGTTCGAGTCCACTGGTCATTGGGCAGCCTCTAGTCCGCGCAGGGCATGGGCCTCGATGGCATCCGCACCGGTGAATTCCGCAACCGGCAGCGCGCTAACCCAGGCGAAAACTTCGGCGCTCAGCCACACCAAATAACCGGTGGGGGTACGGCGCGGGCGGGGGAATGTTTCGTCGCGGCGGAGAAGGTCATAGACGGCCTGGCGCGACTTGTACTTCAGCAGTTCCATGACCTCGGCCATAGTGAATAGCAGAGGTGCCGGGGTGTTCGCTGGCTTCTTCTGTTTCATTTGGAGGCAACCTAACTTATTTGGACGCCTCCAAATATCTACACATGCGCCTCCAAGCTCCGCCCGCTAAAACCGGAAGATGCGGGCGGACCTGTCAGCCCTTGCGGATTCGATCGACTCGCTTTCGGATCTCGTCATCGGTGGCGAGATCGTCGACAAGCTGTCGCTGGCGCAGCAACTCGACCAACGCTTTTGTCTCATGCCCTCGGCGGACAGGGTCGAGCGCATCCAGGGCATCGAAGACGCTCACCACATCCCTGATCTCCGCGTTGCGATCGACAGTGCCACGCAGCCCCAACGCCGCAGCAAGGGCATCTCCACGGTGCTTACCCCCGGCCTCATCCGCCTGGAGCACGCGCGACGCCACGGCTTGGAGCCATCTCTGTAGATCGGGATCAGTGTCGCCAGCTGCCACGCGGGCCCAGAGGCTCCGCGCTGCGCCTCTGCGGCCTCGTAAAGCCTCAGCTGCTGTCTTCTTCAGGTCAGTCATGCCGTCGCTTCCACAAGCGCCAGCGGGGCCTTGCTGGCAGTCAGCCGGTCGAGTTCTTCGCCCAGCTTGGTGAGCCATTCGATCTTGGCCTCCTCGAAGCGCGCCCGGTTGTAGATGCCGGCGACGCCGGGCAGGGTGTGAGCCAGGATCGACTCACCGACTTCGTAGGGGCAGCCCAACTCGGCTAGAAGCGTCCGTGCTGTACGTCGCAAGTCATGCGCGGCCCAGTCAGCAACGGGGCAGACTCGGCGCGCGTCGTAGGCCTTCGCCTTTGAACGACCGCTGCAGCAATAGACCTCCACTCCGAGCACCTTCTGCTTGAGCGGTGCCTTGCCGGTCTTGTCGGGGAACAGATACCCGGCCTGATCCGGCATGCGAGCCAGAACGATCTGCTCGGCACGGCCAACCAGGGGCACGGAATGATCTGCCTTGCCCTTCATCCGGCCGCCGGGGATGTTGAGCCACAGCACGCCATCGCGCCGCTCCAGCTCGCGGCTGTGGATCTCGCAAACTTCTCCCGAGCGCAGGCCTGTGCGAAGCACCAGCTCAAGCGCATCGCGAACGGTGCGGGAGTACGTTCGCGGCTCCGCCATCCATCGCAACAGCAAACCGGCCTCCTCTTTGCTCAACACCCGTTCCCGCTTGCTGGTCGCAACCAGGGCCGCGCCGCCGAGCTTGTCCTTCTTGCCCTGCTTCGCGAATGGGTTCGGCCCATGAAGACGGCCAGACCCAATGGCATGGTCCCAAGCCGCTCGCAGCTCCTGGCGCACCATCCCGCCCGAGCGGGGCGCCCCTGAGCCAAAGGCGAGCAAGAGCTCATGCGCGCGCTGCAGGTTGAATTCCACTGCCGGCAGGTCCGCCACGTCTTCAAGATCCTTCGGCAACTTACCCCGGCGTCGCTGCCACGCCGCCGTGTTCCGCGCCTTCTGGTCGGCTACCCAGGAAGCAAACCGAATCAGCTGCGCCAACAAGCGGCGGGTCTCATCGGCACCCTTGGCTTTTCGCGAAGGTTCTACCGACTCCGCCAGGTACTGCTCGACCACGTCGCCGACAGTCAGTTGCTTGACCTTCTCGGCCCGCTGCTTGGTCACCGCCTTAGCCTTCGCGGCTTTCAGTTCCTCGCGCGGGTCCGTACCATTGCGAACTGAATCTTTCAGCTCCTGCCAGCGCGAGCGGATCGAGGCCAGCGGCATCGGGCCAAGTACGCCGACTTCGACCTGGCGTAGCGCGCCAGCCGAATTTCGGTAGCGATAGAAGAAGACCTGTTGCTTACCGGTGCCGACCGCCTTGCAGCGGACGCGAAGCCCCGGATGTTCCGGGTCGGCCAGTTCGTCACCGGGCTGCATAGCCTTGATAATGGCAAGGGTCAGGGCCTTGCCGTGCAACTTGGCGGTGCCGCGCTTGGCGACGCCAGTATGGTTTTCTCCAGTCATGGGTATAACTCCATAGGGGTATGGAGCGATCCTATACTTAAAACCATACTAATGAAAAGACATAAAACTACACTGCTGGTCATAACTAGACAGCCACAGACCAAAGAGAATTTGCCTGAATGTCAGTATCCACGGCGCTTAATGGGTTGAAAGGTAGAAACGACGCGAGTTTGGCCGGAGGTGATTTTTCTTCTCACACCCCGATGATGCAGCAGTACTGGTCGCTGAAAAACCAGCACCCCGACCAACTGATGTTCTATCGCATGGGCGACTTCTACGAGATCTTCTACGAAGACGCGAAGAAGGCCGCCAAGCTGCTCGACATCACCCTCACCGCGCGCGGCCAGTCCGCCGGCCAGGCGATACCGATGTGCGGCATCCCGCATCACTCCGCCGAGGGCTACCTGGCCAAGCTGGTCAAACTCGGCGAGTCGGTGGTCATCTGCGAGCAGATCGGCGATCCGGCCACCAGCAAGGGCCCGGTGGAACGCCAGGTGGTGCGCATCATCACGCCGGGCACCATCAGCGATGAGGCACTGCTCGACGAGCGCCGCGACAACCTGCTGATGGCCGTGCTCGGCGACGAGCGCCTGTTCGGCCTGGCGGTGCTGGATATTTCCAGTGGCCGCTTCAGCGTCCAGGAAATCGCCGGCTGGGAAAACCTGCTGGCCGAACTGGACCGGCTCAACCCCGCCGAGCTGCTGATTCCGGATGACTGGCCACAAGGGTTGCCGGCCGAAAAGCGCCGCGGTTCGCGCCGCCGCGCGCCCTGGGATTTCGACCGCGACTCCGCCTTCAAGAGCCTCTGCCAGCAGTTCGCCACCCAGGACCTGAAAGGCTTCGGCTGCGAAAACCTGACGCTGGCCATCGGCGCCGCCGGCTGCCTGCTCGGCTACGCCAAGGAAACCCAGCGCACCGCCCTGCCGCACCTGCGCAGCCTGCGCCACGAGCGGCTCGACGACACGGTGATCCTCGATGGCGCCAGCCGGCGCAACCTGGAGCTGGACACCAACCTCTCCGGCGGTCGCGACAACACCCTGCAATCGGTGATGGACCGCTGCCAGACCGCGATGGGCAGCCGCCTGCTGACGCGCTGGCTGAACCGTCCGCTTCGCGACCGCGCGGTGCTCGAGGCACGCCAGGATTCCATCACCTGCCTGCTGGAGCGCTATCGGTTCGAGCAGTTGCAGCCGCAGCTCAAGGAAATCGGCGACGTCGAACGCATCCTCGCCCGCATCGGCCTGCGCAACGCCCGTCCGCGCGACCTGGCACGCCTGCGCGACGCACTCAGCGCCCTGCCGGAACTGCAGAACGGCATGCACGACCTGGTCGCCGACCACCTGCTGCAACTGGCACGGAGCATCCGCACCTATCCGGAACTCGCCGACCTGCTGCAACGCGCGATCATCGACAACCCGCCGGCGGTCATCCGTGACGGCGGCGTGCTGAAGACGGGCTACGACGCCGAGCTGGACGAGCTGCTTTCGCTCAGCGAGAACGCCGGACAGTTCCTCATGGACCTGGAAACCCGGGAAAAGGCGCGCACAGGTCTGCCCAACCTGAAGGTCGGCTACAACCGCGTGCACGGCTACTTCATCGAACTGCCGAGCAAGCAGGCCGAGTCGGCACCGGCCGACTACATCCGCCGTCAGACGCTCAAGGGCGCCGAGCGCTTCATCACGCCCGAGCTCAAGGCCTTCGAAGACAAGGCGCTGTCGGCCAAGAGCCGCGCGCTGGCCCGCGAGAAGCTGCTCTACGAGGAACTGCTGGAACTGCTGATCGAGCAACTCGCACCGCTGCAGGACACCGCCGCCGCGCTGGCTGAGCTGGACGTGCTGAGCAACCTCGCCGAGCGTTCGTTGAACCTCGACCTGAACCGACCGCGCTTCGTCGAGGAACCCTGCATGCGCATCGAGCAGGGCCGTCATCCGGTGGTCGAACAGGTGCTGGAAACGCCGTTCGTCGCCAACGACCTGTCGCTCGACAACGGCACCCGCATGCTGGTGATCACTGGCCCTAACATGGGCGGTAAATCGACTTACATGCGGCAAACGGCGTTGATCGTGCTGCTGGCGCACATCGGCAGCTTCGTTCCCGCGGCGCGCTGCGAGCTGTCGCTGGTGGACCGGATATTCACCCGCATCGGTTCCTCCGACGACCTCGCCGGCGGCCGCTCGACCTTCATGGTCGAGATGAGCGAAACCGCCAACATCCTGCACAATGCCACCGACCGCAGCCTGGTGCTGATGGACGAAGTCGGCCGCGGCACCAGCACCTTCGACGGCCTCTCGCTGGCCTGGGCGGCGGCCGAACACCTGGCCCGGCTACGCGCCTACACGCTCTTCGCCACTCACTACTTCGAGCTGACGGTGCTGCCGGAAAGCGAACCGGTGGTGGCCAACGTCCACCTCAACGCTACCGAGCACAACGAGCGGATTGTCTTCCTTCACCACGTCCTGCCTGGCCCCGCCAGCCAGAGCTATGGCCTGGCGGTCGCGCAGCTGGCGGGTGTCCCCGGCGACGTGATCGGCCGCGCCAAGGAGCATCTGGCGCGCCTTGAAGTCACCAGCCTGCCGCATGAAGCACCACGCCAGGAGCCCGGAAAACCCCTGGCTCCGGTGCAGAACGACCTGTTCGCCAGCCTGCCGCATCCGATTCTTGATGAGTTGGCGAGGATCAATCCGGACGAGCTGACACCGCGGCATGCTATGCAGCTGTTATATGAATGGAAGCAGCGGCTCTAACAGCAACGCAAGCAAGCTGTTAGAATCCCGCGCGCTTTAGGATTGCCCGGCCCCCGCCTGAGCCGAGGTCATCACTTATCGAGCTGCAACGTCCCAGCAGAGGATCGCGGCCGTAGTCTGAGGAGAGAACCTGAATGACCTTCGTCGTCACCGACAATTGCATCAAATGCAAATACACCGACTGTGTGGAAGTCTGTCCGGTGGACTGCTTTTACGAAGGTCCGAACTTCCTGGTGATCCACCCGGACGAGTGCATCGATTGCGCCCTGTGCGAACCGGAATGTCCGGCGCAGGCGATCTTCTCCGAAGACGAAATACCGGACGGTATGGAGCAGTTCATCGAACTGAACACCGAACTGGCGGAGATCTGGCCGAACATCACCGAGCGGAAGGAAGCGTTGCCTGACGCAGAGGAATGGGATGGCGTGAAGGACAAGCTCCAGCACCTCGAGCGCTGATCGCCCCCGCCAATAAAAAAGGCCCGCTGATGCTGGCCTTTTTTATTGGATTCTGAAAAGCGCACACTTTCCTGCAGGCAAAAAAAAGGGGCGGGTTTGACCCCGCCCACTTTTATCCCTAGTCCCTGCCTGTCCCCATCATCATCCTGATGCCTCGCAATCCTGCGAGTGTCCTGGATCGGCATCCTTACCGACCTGTGCTCTATTTCCCTGAGCACGGCGCGATCATATCCTCCTGCGGGACAACGGCAATCTACCCAATATCCAAAATCGATCTCGAAAAAAATGCTTCCTTAAAAATAAATCCTTTATAAAACAAATAACTACCGTTTTTCTCTCAGTATATTTCCGCAAAAGACTTATCGTTTTATCTCTTTATACTTACATCTACGTAAGCAATTACTTACATCTAATCACAAAAAACCCGACTTAACGTCGGGTCTTTGCTACCGCATCCATGCTACTGGAATAGAGAATCGCTGGAGAGTCCGTTCTTCTCCAGAATCTCCCGCAGGCGTTTGAGCGCTTCGACCTGAATCTGCCGAACCCGCTCCCTGGTGAGACCGATTTCCTGGCCCACCTCCTCCAGCGTTGAGCTTTCAGGGCCGCGCAGGCCAAAGCGGCGGACCACCACTTCGCGTTGCTTGTCGGTGAGGTCGGACAGCCACTGATCGATGCTTTGCGAAAGGTCATCGTCCTGCAGCAGGTCGCACGGATCGGAGGGACGATCGTCGGTGAGGGTTTCGAGCAGGGTCTTGCCGGAATCAGGGCCCAGCGAGACATCCACCGACGTCACCCGCTCGTTGAGACCGAGCATGCGTTTGACCTCGGACACCGGCTTCTCGAGCAGTCCCGCGATTTCCTCGGCAGAGGGCTCGTGATCAAGCTTCTGCGTCAGCTCACGCGCGGCGCGCAGATAGACGTTCAGTTCCTTGACCACATGGATCGGCAGTCGAATGGTGCGAGTCTGGTTCATGATCGCGCGTTCGATGGTCTGCCGAATCCACCAGGTGGCATAGGTGGAGAAACGGAAACCACGCTCAGGGTCGAACTTCTCCACGGCGCGGATCAAGCCGAGATTGCCCTCCTCGATCAGATCCAGCAGGGACAGGCCACGGTTGACGTAGCGACGAGCGATTTTTACCACCAGGCGCAGGTTGCTCTCGATCATGCGCTTGCGCCCCGCGGGGTCGCCACTTTGCGAGAGGCGTGCGAAATGAACTTCTTCTGCGGGAGTCAGGAGCGGGGAGAAACCGATTTCGTTGAGGTAGAGCTGAGTGGCGTCCAGCGCCCGTGTGTAGTCGATGTACTTATGCTGCTTGGCGGCTGCCGCTTTCGATCTGGTCGGTTTGTCAGGTTCATCGTGTGGTGCCTCATCAAGAACCAGAGCCGATTCCATAAGCAACACATCTTCGTCGACATCAAACCCGGTGGCTTCTTCGTTGAGCGCCATTCTTGTTGTCCTTCTGCTGAGTTCGACAATGAGTTCGGCCACCCTTCCGTGGTGGGCCCGACTCATTCATTTCCGCAGGAGGTACTTGCAGATCAGCGGCGCGGCAAATATTGCAGAGGATCGACTGGCTTGCCTTGACGGCGAATCTCGAAGTGGAGCTTCACCCGATCGGTTCCGGTGGATCCCATCTCGGCAACGGTTTGCCCGGCCTTGACCTGCTCTCCCTCCCGCACCAAGAGCCTCCGGTTGTGTCCGTAGGCACTCACATAGGTATCGCTATGCTTGATGATCACCAGTTCGCCGTAACCCCGCAATCCACTGCCGGCGTACACCACAGAGCCATCAGACGCAGCTAAAACAGGCTGGCCCAATTCGCCTGCTATATCAATTCCTTTATTCAAACTACCGTTTGATGAGAATTTTCCGATCAAAACGCCATTTGCGGGCCATGCCCAACCGCTGGGAGAACGGTCCACGGACTGCGTCGGAGTGGTCGCCACAGTCGGCGTCACAGGCCGGGGCGCGGTGGTCGGAGTTCCGGTTACCGGTTGCGGAACGATCAGCACCGGCGCGCTGGGCGTCGGCATCGTGGTCACGACGGGCGTGCTGGCACTGGCGACCGCCGTTGGCGCGGCGGGCTGGCTGGCGCCGTTGCCAAAACGGATCTTCTGACCGGGGCGGATAACATAGGGCGGCGGGATGCCGTTGCGCGCCGCCAACGCCTTCCAGTCCCAGCCATAACGGAAGGCGATGGAGAACAGGGTGTCACCGCGTTGAACGGTGTACTGCCCGCTGGTGACCGGCTGCCGCGAGCTGGCACCGCTCTTGTTGCGATCGACGACCTGCACACCGCTCGAGGACGAGCTGGCGCAACCGCCGAGAAGCGCGCCGATGAGCAAACCACCGAGGACCCACAAGCCACCGCGTTTGAGCTGCCTGTTCGTAGCGCTCACCCGAGGCTCCCCGCCTGAATGTGATAAACGTCCGCCAGCTGACAGCCATGGAAACGAATCGATACAAATTCGCCGGCAGCAACCACGGGAGCGGAAGAGAGAAGAACTGAGGGCAGACCCGAAGACATGCCCCGATGTAGCGGAAAAGCGTTATCCATGGATCCTTCCAGAGCGATTCAGGCCAGCGGACCGTTCAACAGCGGAACGAAGCGCACCGCATCCAGTACATGGCGGGAAAAACCATTGTCTTCGCGGACGATCAGCATCAGTTGCTGAACGTCGCCCGCGCCGACAGGGATCACCAGGCGTCCACCCGGCGCCAGTTGATCCAGCAGCGCCTGGGGCACATCGGCGGCGGCAGCGGTGACGATGATGCCGTTGTAAGGCGCCAGCGCCGGCCAGCCTTCCCAGCCATCCCCCCAGCGAAAGACCACGTTGCGCAATTTGAGTTCGACCAAGCGCTCCTTGGCGCGGTCCTGCAAGGTCTGGATGCGCTCCACCGAGAACACCCGCTCGACCAGTTGGGCGAGCACGGCCGTCTGGTAACCCGAGCCGGTGCCGATCTCCAATACCTTGTCCAGCGGGCCGGCAGCCAGCAACAGCTCGGTCATGCGGCCGACCATGAACGGCTGGGAGATGGTCTGGTTGTGACCGATGGGCAGCGCGGTGTCTTCGTAGGCGCGGTGCGCCAGGGCCTCGTCGACGAACAGATGGCGCGGCGTGCGACGGATCACTTCGAGGACATGCGGATTGGACAGCCCTTCCTCGTACAGCCGCTGGATCAGCCGGTCGCGGGTGCGCTGGGAGGTCATGCCGGTGCCACGATGGATGGCGTCGTCGTGTTCGCGCTTCATCGCAGCAAGCCCTCCAGCCAACCGTCGAGCCCTTTGAAGGCTTCATGAAACGTACGGTCCAGCTGCAACGGCGTGATCGACACGTAGCCTTGCGTCACGGCGTGGAAGTCGGTGCCGGGCCCGCCGTCCTCGGCGTCCCCGGAAACTGAGATCCAGTAGCCTTCCTTGCCACGCGGGTTCACCTGCTTCACCGGCGGCTTGGCCCGCGCCCGGTGGCCGAGGCGGGTCAGCTGGATGCCGCGGATCTGCTCCAGTGGCAGGTCCGGAATGTTTACGCTGAGCACGGTACGCGGAGGCAGATCCAGAGTGTGATGCTGCTCCACCAGCCGGCGGGCGATGGCGGCCGCGGCGGGCAGGTTGTCCGGGCGGCGGGAAACCAGCGAGAAGGCGAACGCCGGACTGCCGGCGAAACGGCCTTCGATGGCCGCGGCCACCGTGCCCGAATAGAGCACGTCGTCGCCCAGGTTGGCGCCCAGGTTGATCCCCGAGACGACCATGTCCGGCGCTTCGGCGAGCAAGCCGTTGAGGCCCAGGTGCACGCAGTCGGTGGGCGAGCCGTTGAGGCCGACGAAGCCGTTGGGCATGACGATGGGATGCAGGGGACGGTCGAGGGTCAGCGCGCTGCTGGCGCCGCTCATGTCCTGGATCGGTGCGACCACCGAGCACGCGGCGAAATCCGACAACGCGCCATGCAGCGCGGCGAGGCCGGGCGCATAAACCCCGTCGTCGTTGGCGATCAGAATACGCATTAGAGGTCCGTCTGCCCTGCCGGCGAGAGATCGACGATCTCGCGCACCACGGCGGTGGCGAAGCATCCAGCCGGCAGGACGAATTCGAGTTGCAGAATGTCAGGCCGGGGATAATGCCATGCCAGGCCGCCGATGGGGAGGCGCAGGATTCGCCGTTCGTGCGCCATGCCCGCATTGGCCAGCCAATCGCACAGCGCCGCTTCGCGTTGCCCCACGCCATTCTCAAGGGACTGCACGGCGGCAGCGGCCGGCGATTCGCCCTTGCCCCAGAGCGCGCCGGTGGGATGCAGATCGAGAATCGCCAGGCGAGAATCGGCGCACTCGGCCTCACCGGCGGGGAAGAAGCTCCGGCTGTCGGTGAAGGCCAGCAGATCGCCGACCAGCGCCCGATTCCAGCTGCCCGCGGCGACACGCTCGGCCACGACGCAGTTGAACAGGTAGCTGCGCGCCGCCGAAAGCATGCGCGAACGCAGGTTGCGCTGTTCCGGCATCTCGCCACGGCGGGCGAACTCCCGGGCACCCGCCAGGTTGCCGCCTTCGTGACCGAAGCGCTGCAGGCCGAAGTAGTTCGGCACACCCTCGGCGGCGATGCGCTGCAGACGCGCCTCGAGCGCGTCGCGGTCGGCCTCCAGGGCGGTCAGGCGCAGGGTGAAGCCGTTGGCGGCGTGTGCACCACGCTGCAGTTTGCGCGTGTGGCGAGTCCGCTCGAGGATGCGCAGGCTGTCGTCTTCCGCAGCGCCGAGGTCGGGATCGGCCTTGCCCGGCAGGTGCAGGCTGAACCATTGGCGGGTCAGTGCCTGGCGGTCCTTGAGACCGGCGTAGCTGATCATCTTCAACGGTACGCCGGCGGCCTTGGCGATCCGCCGGGCCGCTTCCTCGGTATTCAGACCGCGCTTTTCCACCCACAGCCAGAGGTGTTCGCCCTCGCCCGTCAGCGGGATGTCGAGCACCTCGTCGACCTGGAAGTCTTCGGCGGTCTCCTTGAGCAGCGCATGCCCGCAGGGTTCGCCATGGGCACGCGGGCCGAGCAGTTCGAGTTCGGTCATAGCGGCAGCAACAGCGCCACCGCATGCACGGCGATGCCTTCTTCGCGGCCGACGAAGCCGAGCTTCTCGGTGGTGGTGGCCTTGACGTTGACCTGATCCAGCGCGACCTGCAGGTCTTCGGCGATCAGCGCGCGCATCGTCTCGATGTGCGGCGCCATCTTCGGCGCCTGGGCCTCGATGGTGGCGTCGACGTTGCCGACCTTCCAGCCCTTCTCGGCGACCAGTCCCAGCACATGGCGCAGCAGCGCGCGGCTGTCGGCGCCCTTGAATTGCGGATCGGTGTCGGGGAAATGCCGGCCGATGTCACCGAGCGCCGCCGCACCGAGCAACGCGTCGCTCAGCGCATGCAGCAGCACGTCGCCGTCGGAGTGGGCGACGAGCCCGAAACGATGAGGAATGCGCACCCCGCCGAGGGTGATGAAATCGCCCTCGCCGAAGCGGTGCACGTCGTAGCCGTGGCCAATACGCATGGAAAAGTAACCCTGGGAAAGTCGGCCCGTGATTCTAAAGGAAAGCGCGCATGCCAGCGCGGCAGCCTTCCGAAAGCGCGCGCCGGCTCTTCGATCACGGGCCCCGAGACCGGGCCGACGGCTGGCGGAACGCGCATTGGCCGGGAAGATCGTCACCGCGGACGCGCACCCTCGGTGACCCGGCCGGGCGTCGTTTGCCTTCTCGAGTGTCGACGCGGATGAAGCCCAGGGCGCCGAGAGCGGCTTCCAGGTTCAAGGCCAACTGCGGCAATCACGAACCGGGGACGGGCTGCGCGCAGCGAAACCCGTCCCGCCCCGATGACTTACCCATTCAGGAACTGCGCATGATGGCGCAGGTGATCGTCGATGAAGCTGGCGATGAAGTAGTAGCTGTGGTCGTAACCCGGCTGCAGGCGCAGCTGTAACGGGTGCGACGCCACCGAGGCCGCCGCCTGCAAGGCTTCCGGCTTGAGCTGGTTGACCAGGAAATCGTCGCGATCGCCCTGGTCGATGAGTATCGGCAGCTTCTGCGTGGCATCGAGGATCAGCACGCTGGCATCCCACTCGCGCCAGCGCGAACGGTCGTCGCCCAGGTAGTTGGAGAAGGCCTTCTCGCCCCACGGGCAGTTCATCGGGTTGGCGATGGGCGCGAAAGCGGACAGCGACTGGTAGCGGCCGGGGTTCTTCAGCGCGCAGACCAGCGCGCCGTGCCCGCCCATGGAGTGTCCGGCGACGCCGCGCTTGTCGGAAACCGGGAAGTTGGCCTCGATCAGCGCCGGCAACTCGTCGACCACGTAGTCGTACATCCGGTAGTGCTTCGCCCAGGGCTGCTGGGTGGCGTTGAGGTAGAAGCCGGCGCCGAGGCCGAAGTCGTAGGCGCCGTTGGCGTCGTCCGCCACGCCTTCGCCGCGCGGGCTGGTGTCCGGGGCGACGATGATCAACCCGAGTTCGGCCGCCAGCCGGTGCGCGCCGGCCTTCTGCATGAAGTTCTCGTCGGTGCAGGTCAGGCCCGAGAGCCAGTAGAGCACCGGCAGCTTGGCGCCCTGCTCGGCCTGCGGCGGCAGGTAGACGGCGAACACCATGTCGCAGTTGAGGCTGGAAGAACGGTGCTTGTAGCGCTTGTGCCAGCCGCCGAAGCTCTTGTTGCTGGAAACGATTTCGAGGCTCATGACCACTCCGTAGGGTGCGCCATGCGCACCCGAGGGTTAGCGGTGCGCATGGCGCACCCTACGAAAGAACCGCAGGCGTCGAGTGGCGCTGGGCCACCCGTCCTGAAGCTTGTCGCTTGCAGCTATCAGTAATGGATGACGGTGCGGATGCTCTTGCCTTCGTGCATCAGGTCGAAGGCCTCGTTGATCTGCTCCAGGCCCATGGTGTGGGTGATGAAGGTGTCCAGCGGAATCTCGCCGCTCTGCGCCTTCTCCACGTAGCTCGGCAGCTCGGTGCGACCCTTGACGCCGCCGAATGCCGAACCGCGCCAGACGCGGCCGGTGACCAGCTGGAACGGACGGGTGCTGATTTCCTGGCCCGCGCCGGCGACGCCGATGATCACGCTCTCGCCCCAGCCCTTGTGGGCACATTCCAGCGCCGCACGCATCAGTTGCACATTGCCGACGCACTCGAAGCTGTAGTCCACGCCGCCATCGGTCATTTCGACGATGACGTCCTGGATCGGCTTGTCATGGTCCTTCGGATTGACGAAGTCAGTCGCGCCCAGCTCGCGGGCTACGTCGAACTTGGCCGGGTTGATGTCGATGGCGATGATGCGCGAGGCCTTGGCCATCTTGGCGCCGATGATCGCCGCCAGGCCGATGCCGCCCAGGCCGAAGATCGCCACGGTGGCGCCCTCTTCCACCTTCGCGGTGTTCAGCACGGCGCCGATGCCGGTGGTCACGCCGCAACCGAGCAGGCAGACCTTTTCCAGCGGCGCTTCCTTCGGGATCACCGCCAGGGACACTTCCGGCAGCACGGTGTACTCGGAGAAGGTCGAGCAGCCCATGTAGTGGTAGATCGGCTCGCCGTTGTAGGAAAAACGCGAGGTGCCGTCGGGCATCAGCCCCTTGCCCTGGGTGGCGCGCACCGAGCTGCACAGGTTGGTCTTGCCGGACAGGCAGAATTTGCACTGGCGGCATTCGGCGGTGTACAGCGGGATGACGTGGTCGCCGACCTTCACCGAGGTGACGCCCTCGCCAACGGCTTCGACGATGCCGCCGCCTTCGTGACCGAGGATCGACGGGAACACGCCCTCGGAGTCGGCGCCGGACAGCGTGTAGGCGTCGGTATGGCAGACGCCGGTGGCGACGATGCGTACCAGTACCTCGCCGGCCTTCGGCGGCGCGACGTCCACTTCGACGATCTTCAGGGGTTCGTTCGGCGCGAAGGCCACGGCGGCGCGGGACTTGATCATGGCGAGGATTCTCTCGTGGTTGAGCGGAAAGCACAGAGTGTAATTCACGCACAGACTGGGATAATGGATGATCCAAGGAAACTTTATTGCCATACAGGGACAATCGATGAGCGCGCACCGCTGGGAAGGTCTGGACGAGTTCGTCGCCGTCGCCGAATGCGGCAACTTCCTGCGCGCGGCCGAGCGACTGCGGGTGTCCTCCTCCCACGTCAGCCGCCAGGTGGCGCGCCTGGAGGAACGCCTGCAGGCACGCCTGCTCTACCGCACCACGCGCAAGGTCTCGCTGACCGAGGCCGGGCAGACCTTCTTCGCCCGGTGCCAGCGGCTGATCGAGGAACGTGACGCCGCCTTCCTCGCCGTCGGCGATCTCCAGGGCGCGCCCACCGGACTGCTGCGCATGACCGCGGCGGTGGCCTACGGCGAACGCTTCATCGTGCCACTGGTGAATGAATTCATGGCGCATCATCCGCAACTGCGGGTGGAAATCGAACTGTCCAACCGCACGCTCGACCTGGTTCAGGAAGGCTTCGACCTGGCGATCCGCCTGGGACGCCTGAGCGAATCGCGCCTGGTCGCCACCCGTCTCGCACCGCGCGCCATGTACCTCTGCGCCGCGCCCGCCTACCTGGAGCGCTACGGCCGCCCGCACACGCTGTCGGAACTGGCGGGACACAACTGTCTGATCGGCACCAGCGATACTTGGATGCTTCAGGACGGCGGCCGCGAGCATCCGTTCAGGCCCAGCGGCAACTGGCGCTGCAACAGCGGCCAGGCGGTGCTCGACGCCGCGCTGCGCGGTTTTGGCCTGTGCCAGTTGCCGGACTACTACGTGCTGGAGCCGCTGCGCCGCGGCGAACTGGTCAGCCTGCTGGAGCACCACCAGCCGCCGAACACGGCGGTGTGGGCGGTCTATCCGCAGCGACGCTTTCTCTCGCCGAAGGTCGGCCAACTGCTGCAGGCCTTGAAGACCGGCCTGGCGCAACGCCCGGAGTACCAGGCGCTGACGGGTTAACGGCTGCGCGCCCTCACGACCCCGGCCTCCTGTAGGGGCGAGCTTGCTCGCGATGCTCTTTGGGAGATTCAGCCGCGCTGATCGCCAGCAAGTTGGCTCCTACAAGAGCGCATTTGTTCAACGCTGATCGAATACCACGCCTGT
This sequence comes from Pseudomonas sp. UBA6310, assembly GCF_002438225.1. NCBI lineage: Bacteria > Pseudomonadati > Pseudomonadota > Gammaproteobacteria > Pseudomonadales > Pseudomonadaceae > Pseudomonas > Pseudomonas sp. UBA6310. The sequence goes on from NZ_DJTK01000071.1 coordinate 40,453, forward strand.
GTCGCAGGATGGGCGGGGCGAACAGGTTTTACGAGGGAACAATACCGTAGGGGGGCTTCAGCCCACCGCCGCGCGACAAGACGCATGCAATCTGCGGTGGGCTGAAGCCCACCCTACGAGCTGGCAAACACATTCTTCCCGACAGGGGAGCAAGTTCAGGCAAGCGGGCCTCCTGTAGGAGCGAGCTTGCTCGCGATGCTCT
>NZ_DJTK01000038.1:0-32873 GCF_002438225.1 Pseudomonas sp. UBA6310
GCCTTAACCGTCGCCTCTTTAGGAGACAGCCCTTCTTCTGCCATCAGGCGTTCAACGTTCTCCACCACGACGATAGCGTCGTCCACCAGGATGCCGATGGCCAGCACCATGCCGAACATGGTCATCATGTTCACCGAGAAACCGAGCAGGTACATGACCGTCAGCGTGCCCAGCAGGCAGACCGGCACCACGATCGACGGGATCAGGGTGTAGCGGGCGTTCTGCAGGAACAGGAACATCACCAGGAACACCAGCAGCATGGCCTCGACCAGTGTCGCGATGACCTTATCGATGGCCACGTCGACGAAGCGCGAGGTGTCGTAGGGCACCGAGTACTCGATGTTCTCCGGGAAGTTGACCGACAGCTCGGCGAGGCGTCGCTTGATCGCTTCCGCGGTCTGAATCGCGTTGGCGCCCGGCGACAGCTGGATCGCCGCGCCGACCGCCGGCTTGCCGTTCAGGCGGGTGCTGAAGTTGTAGTCCTGGCTGCCCACTTCCAGGCGCGCGACGTCGGCGAGGGTCACCCGCGAGCCGTCCTGGTTGGCGCGCAACAGGATGCGACCGAACTCCTCCGGATTGTCCAGCGTGCCCTTGACCGCCAGGGTCGCGGTCACCTCCTGCTCCGCCGTGCCCGGCGTGCTGCCGAACGCGCCGGCCGGCACCTGCACGTTCTGCGCACGGATGGCGTTGCTCACGTCATCGATGGAGAGGCCGTAGCCCACCAGTTTCTGCGGTGCGATCCACACCCGCATCGCCGCCTCGGAGGCGAAGAACTGCAGCTTGCCGACCCCGGCGACGCGGCGGATCTCGTTGTTGATGTTGCGCGCCGCATAGTCGGCCAGCGCGGTGGTGTCCTGGTCGCCGTCGCCGTTGGCGTAGTTCAGCGCGTAGATCAGCAGGAAGCCGGCGCTGGTCTGCTCGACCTGGATGCCGAGGTCGAGCACCGCCTGGGGCATCCGCGCCTCGGCGGTCTTCAGGCGGTTCTGCACATCGACCTGGGCCAGCTCCGGCGAGGTGCCCGGGGTGAAGGTGATGACGATTTCCGCCATCCCGTTGGAGTTGCTGGTGGATTCGAAGTACAGCAGGTTCTTGGCGCCGTTGAGTTCTTCCTCGAGCACGCTGGTGACCGAGTCGACCAGCACCTTGGCCGACGCGCCGGGGTAGGTCGCGGTAACCGTGATCTGCGGCGGTGCCACGTTGGGGTATTGCGCCACCGGCAGCAGCGGAATGGCCAGCAGCCCGGCCAGCGAGATGAACAGGGCGACGACCCAGGCGAAGTTGGGGCGGCTGATGAAGAACAGGGACATGGGGTTTCCTCGGGCGCCGTGCGGGCGGCCTTACTGGGCGCTGGCCTTGTCGGCGTCGGGTTGCTTGTCGGCAGGTCTGGCGGTCACCGGGTCGCCGGGATTGAGGCCGTTCATGGCGCCGACGATCACCTGATCGCCCTCCGCCAGACCTTCGGTGATCTGCCAGCGGCCGCCCTGCATGACGCCGGTGCGCACCGCGCGCGCCTCGGCCTTGCCGTCCTGGCCGATCAGCAGCACCCGTGCCTGGCCGTCCGCGCCGCGCTGGATGGCTCGCTGGGGCACCAGGATGGCGGCGGCATCGGTGCCCTGCGGCGCGCGAACGCGCACGTACATGCCCGGCAACAGCACGCCTTCGGGGTTGGCGAAGCGTCCGCGCAACGCCACCTGGCCGGTGCCCGGGTCCACCGAGATATCGGTGAACATCAGCGTGCCGCGGCTTTCGTGGTCGGTGCCTTCCACGCGCAGGGACAGGGTGTTCTCGCGTGCGCCGGCCAGGGCGGCACGCATGCGCAGGGCGTCGGCCACCGGCTGGGTGAAGTCGGCGTAGATCGGGTCCAGTTGCTGGATGCGCGCCATCATGGTCGCGTCGCCCTGGCCGACCAGCGCGCCTTCGGTGACCAGCGCCCGGCCGATACGCCCGCTGATGGGCGCCTTCACGGTGGCGTAGCCCAGGTTCAGCGCGGCGGTTTCCACATCGGCCTGGGCGCTGCGTTTGGCCGCCAGTCCGCCCTGCACGCCGGCACGGGCGGCATCGAAATCCTGCTGGCTGATGGCGTCCACCTTCACCAGTTGCTCGTAGCGCTTGAGCATCGCCTGCGCCTCGAACAGCGTCGCCTCGGCGCGGGCCAGCTCGCCCTGCGCGCGTGACAGCGCGGCCTTGAACGGCGCCGGATCGATCTGGAACAGCAGGTCGCCGGCCTTCACGTCGGCGCCTTCCTCGAACGCGCGCTTGAGCACGATGCCCGCCACCCGCGCGCGCACCTCGGCGACCCGCACCGGCTCGATGCGGCCAGGCAACTCGGCTTCACGGGTGAAGGATTCGGTTTCCACGCGCAGCGCTTCCACCTCGCGTGGCGCGGCGGTCGCCGGGGCGTTCTGCTCCGCCTTGCCACAGCCGGCGAGGGCGATCGCCGTCAACAGTGCGGTCGTCTTCAACATCTGCCCAATGCGCAAACTGGTCATCTCCACACCCGGGCAGCGCCCATCGATCCGTCAGGACGTGCATGATCGGTCGCGAAAGACGATGAGTCAATATTGACTCATAAGCTTCCAGGTTGATCCATTTGAGTTTTCTTCCGAATCAACCGCTTTTTCGGCACACTATGTTGCGCGCGCCGTTGCACGCCCCCAGACCAAGAGCACCGAATGGACCTACCCACTGCTGACGAAAAGCTCCTCAAGGCGCTGGCCGTTGCCCTCGTCGACCTGCCGCGGGGAACCTTCAAGGACATCGCCGTGGCCGCCGGCGTCAGCAAGGCGACGCTGAACCGCTTCTGCGGCACGCGCGACAACCTGATCGAAATGCTGCTGAACCACAGCTCTGTGGTGATGAACCAGATCATCGCCGACGCCAACCTGGAGAGCGCGCCGCCGCGCGAGGCGCTCCGCGATCTGATCGAGGGGCACCTGACGCATCGCGAGCTGCTGGCTTTCCTGGTCTTCCAGTGGCGCCCTGACTCCCTCGACCTCGATGCCGGTGGCAGCCGCTGGCTGCCTTACTCGGACGCACTGGACGCCTTCTTCCTGCGCGGGCAGAAAGAGGGCGCGTTCCGCATCGACATCGCCGCGCCGGCCTTGGCCGAGCTGTTCGCCTCGGTCCTCTCCGGCCTGGTGGACGCGGAGCGCCGAGGTCGGGTGGCGCGTTCCGGCCTGGCAGCGCTGGCCGCGCAGTTCTTCCTCGAAGGTGCCGGCAGGGCCTGATCCCGGCGCGTCTTGACGATCTTTTCAGAAACCTTCGGTCACACTTCCGCTCCGTAGTGCGCGCCGCGTTCGCACGGGCGAGGTGCGTCCGCACGGCGCTGTGCTCTACTCCAGTGGGCAGGCTGAAATATCCATCTGCCGGGGCATCAAGGCCGTTGTTCATCAGCCGATACGTTGTTTCAACACCCATCGTTTCGCCGAGGAAACGTCATGTTCAACAAGGCAGCTAAGAATGAACTGGCGGCTAGGACGGCCGAAGTAGCAGGCTACAAAGGACTGATCGCCGCGCTGGAACGCTCCATGGCCGTGGTCGAGTTCGACCTGAACGGCAAGGTGCTGCGGGCGAACGAAAACTTCCTCAGCACGATGGGCTATCGCGCCGACGAGCTGGTGGGCAAGTCGCACCGCGATTTCTGCGCGCCGGCGCTGGTCCGCAGCCCCGAGTACGCCGAGTTCTGGGCGCAACTGCGCGCCGGCAGGTTCGTCTCCGGAACCTTCCAGCGCGTCAACGGGCGCGGCCAGAACGTCTGGCTGGAGGCCAGCTACAACCCGGTGCTGGACGACCAGGGGCGCGTGCTCTCGGTGGTCAAGTACGCCCTGGACGTGACCGAGAAGGTGGGCCAGGAAGCGGAGACCCGCGGCAAGCTGGCGGCGCTCGACCGGGCCATGGCCGTCATCGAGTTCGACCTGAGCGGCAACATCCTGGTCGCCAACGATAACTTCCTCAACGTCATGGGCTACTCGATGGCGGAGCTCAAGGGCAAGAGCCACCGCCTGTTCTGCGAGCCAACGCTGGTCAACAGCAGCGAATACGGCGATTTCTGGCGACGCCTCAACGCCGGCGAATTCTTCAGCGGACAGTTCAAGCGGATCGGCAAGCACGGCCGCGTGGTCTGGCTGGAAGCCTCCTACAACCCGGTCTACGACGCCGAGGGCAAGCTGTGCAAGGTGGTCAAGTTCGCCAGCGACATCACCGAGCGGGTGGAGAAGTTCGAGGCGGATTCGCGCGGGGCGTCGCGGGCCTATCACATCTCCGCCGAGACCGAGAAGGTCGCCGAGCAGGGCGCCCAGGTGATCCAGGAAACCGCGCGTGAAATGCGCCTGATCGCCGAGAGCATCGGCTCCTCGGCGAGCCTGGTCGGGCAGTTGGGCGATCGTTCCGAGCAGATCACCGCGATCGTCAACACCATCCGCGGAATCGCCGACCAGACCAACCTGCTGGCGCTCAACGCCGCCATCGAGGCCGCGCGGGCGGGCGACCAGGGCCGTGGCTTCGCGGTGGTGGCCGACGAAGTGCGGCAACTGGCGGGGCGCACCAGCCGCTCGACGGCGGAGATCGCCGAGATGATCGGCAAGATTCTTTCGGAAACCCGCGAAGCGGTCGCCAGCATGAGCGCCACCCAGGAAGGGGCGCAGCGCGGCGTGATCCTGGCCGACCAGGCCAACTCGGTGATCCTGCAGATCCGCAGCGGCACCAGCGATGCAGTGGAAGCGGTGAGCATGTTCGCCTCCACCCTCGACGAGTCCGAGGTGATTCCCAAGAGCGCGGTGAGCTGGGTCGGATGAGGCTGCGCCAGCGCGTCCGCAAAGACCGAAACACCCTGCACCAGCCCAATGCTGTTCACGCAAGGTCGGCCGTACTGCCCCCTCTCCCATTCATGGGAGAGGGGTTGGGGGAGAGGGCCGAAAGTGTCGCGAAACAGCCAGCCTTCCCCTCTCCCTAACCCTCTCCCCGAAGGGGCGAGGGGATCGATCGAGTTCGACCACAGCGAACGTGAACGGCAATACCCGCATGAGCCTGTCGCTCATGCGGGTATTTTTTCGCCTGTCAGTTCAGGTGGGTTTTCAGCTCGTTGGCCGCCTGGCGCAGGGCCGCCTTCACTTCCGGGATGCCGGCCAGCGGATTGAGCAGGCCGTAGTCGTGGATCATGCCGTTGTAGCGCACGGCGGTGACTTCGACGCCGGCGGCGTCCAGCTTGCGGGCGTAGGCCTCGCCCTCGTCACGCAGCACGTCGAGCCCGGCGGTCTGTACCAGCGCCGGCGGCAGGCCGCGCAGTTGCTCGGTGCTGGCGCGCAGCGGCGAGGCATGGATTTCGGCGCGTTGCCTAGCGTCGGTGGTGTAGCTGTCCCAGAACCATTTCATCATCCCGGTGGTGAGGAAATGCCCCTCGGCGTATTGCTGGTACGAGCCGGTGTCGAAGCGCGCATCGGTCACCGGCCACAGCAGTAGCTGGAAGCGCAGCCTGGGCGCGTTCTGCTCCTTCGCCATCAGGCTGACCACCGCTGCCATGTTGCCGCCGACGCTGTTGCCGGCCACCGCCAGGCGAGTGCCGTCGACGCCGATTTCCTTGCCGTGCTCGGCCACCCAGCGGGTCGCGGCGTAGGCCTGGTCGATGGCCGTCGGGTAGTGCGCCTCGGGTGACGGCGTGTAGTCGACGTAGACCGCCACGGCGCCGGAACCGACCACCAGGTCGCGGATCAGGCGGGCATGGGTCGGATAGTCGCCGAGCACCCAGCCGCCGCCGTGGAAGTACATGAACACCGGCAGCTCGCCCTTGACCTTGGCCGGGCGGACGATGGTCAGGCGGATGTCCTGGCCGTCGGCGCGGATGGTTCTTTCGCTGACTTCGGTGCCGGACAGGTCGACCTTCACCGAGGCCTGGGCGCCGGTCAGCACCGCACGGGCGTCTTTCGGGCTGAGTTGTTCCAGCGGCTTGCCGCCACCGGCCGCCAGCGCATCCAGGAAGGCCTGGGTCTGGTGTTCGGCTACGACGTTGTCGGCGCCGAAGGCATTGCCGACCGACAGGGCGAGGAGGGTGACGCTCAGTACTTTTTGCACGCGGTTCATGGCTTCGATCTCATTTATGGAGTGGGGAGTGGTGCCGCCGGAAGCGTTGCCGGCGGCACGGGCAAAGGTCAGGAGAGGGTGCGTTGCGGCGCCTTGTGCACCATGGTGTAGGCGTAGTCGACGCCCATCCCGTAAGCACCGGAGTGCTCCAGCACCAGCTTCATCACGGCGTCGTAGGTTTCCTTGTGGGCCCAGTCGCGCTGGTATTCGAGCAGCACCTGCTGCCAGGTCACCGGCACCGCGCCCGCCTGGATCATGCGCAGCACGGACATGTCGTGGGCTTCCTTGGTGGTGCCGCCCGAGGCGTCGGTGACGATGTACACCTCGTAGCCTTCGGCGAGAGCTTCCAGCGCCGGGAAGGTCAGGCAGACCTCGGTCCAGAGCGCGGCGATGATCAGCTTCTTGCGCCCGGTGGCCTTCACGGCTTCGACCAGCTTCCTGTCTTCCCAGGAGTTCATCGAGGTGCGCTCGATCGGCTGCTGGCCGGGGAACACGCCGAGCAGCTCCGGCCAGATGTAGCCGCTGAAGCTTTCGGTTTCCACCGAGGTGAGGATGGTCGGCACGTTGAACAGCTTGGCGGCCTTGGCCAGCCCGACGGTGTTGTTCTTCAGCGTCTGGCGATCGATCGACTGCACGCCGAAGGCCATCTGCGGCTGGTGGTCGATGAGGATCAGGGCGGAGTTGGTCGGGTTCAGCAGTTCGCGGTTGGACATGATCGCTTCCTTCTGAGTAGTGGGTAGGCAAGGCGGCCGCGGCCTGGCGTGTCGGCCTGTGTGGGCGGCATGGGAGAAACTTTAAAGCTGGTCAGAAGGTGGAACAATTCCCTAGAATCGAGACTCATTGATTCCAAATTGGGGACACTGATGGATCGCATTGATTGCATGCGCACTTTCGTGGCGACGGTGAATGCCAATGGCTTCGCCGCCGCCGCACGGGTACTGGACGTGCCGCGCTCGAAGGTCAGCAAGCAGATCCAGGCGCTGGAGGATTCGCTGGGCGTGCAACTGCTGCTGCGCACCACCCGCAGCCTTCACCTCACCGAAGCCGGCAGCGAGTACTACGAGGCCTGCCGCGAGGTGCTCGCCTCGCTGGACGAGGCCGAACAGCGGGCGCGCAGCGGGCTGGCGGAAATCCATGGGGTGCTGCGGGTCAACGCGCCGATGTCCTTCGGCCTGTGCCGCCTCGGCCCGCTGATCCCGAAATTCCACGAGCTGCATCCCAAGGTCGAGTTGCAACTGGTGTTCAGCGACCAGCAGGTCGATCCGGTCAAGGGTGGTTTCGACGTGACCATCCGCATCGCCAGCCTGGCGGATTCCTCGATGGTGGCGCGCCACCTGGCGCCGGCGCCGCGGGTGCTGGTGGCATCGCCCGGTTACCTGCAGCGCCAGGGCACGCCGCAGGTGCCGCGCGACCTGGCCGCGCACCAGTGCCTGAACTACGGCTACCTGCAGAGCGGCGTCAGCCTGCAGCTGAGCAATGGCCGGGAGACCCAGAAGGTCCACGTCACCGGGCCGCTGCACGCCAACAACGGCGACCTGCTGGCGCAGGCCGCCGAAGCCGGCATGGGCATCGCGCTGCTGCCCACCTTCATCGTCGAGAAGGCTCTGGCCGAGGGCCGGCTGGTGGCGGTGATGTGCGACTGGCAGGCGCCGCCGATCTCGATCAACGCGGTCTATCCGACCGCGCGTCGTGTGCCTCTGAAGACCCGCGCCTTTCTCGACTTCCTGGTGCAGGAGCTGAGTGCGTAAACGGTGCTCAGAAGTCGGTCGAGCGGCTTAGCGCGGCGTGGCGGGCGATCTCGTCCTGCAGGGCGGCCAGCTTGGCCTGCACCAGTTGCAGCGCATCCGAGCCCAGCAGCAGGTGCGTCGGCGGCGACTCCATGGCGACCAGTTGCAGCAGCACCTGGGCGGCCTTGCGCGGATCGCCGTTCTGCCTGCCGCTCTTGCTCTCGCGGGCCGCGCGGATCGGCTCGAATAGGGCGTCGTAGTCGGCGATGCTGCGTTCGCTGCGGCGCATCGAGCGCCCGGCCCAGTCGGTGCGGAACGAGCCGGGAGCCACGGCGGTGACGAATATGCCGAAGTCCCTGACCTCGCTGGCCAGCGTCTCGGAAATGCCCTCCAGGGCGAACTTGCTGCCGCAGTAGTAGGCGATGCCGGGCAGGGTGATGAAGCCGCCCATCGAGGTGATGTTGATGATCCGCCCGCTGCGCCGCTGGCGCATGCCGGGCAGAACGGCCTTGATCAGCGCCACCGCGCCGAACAGGTTGACGTCGAACTGGTGACGCAGTTCGGCCAGTGGCGATTCCTCGAGAATGCCCTCGTGGCCGTAGCCGGCGTTGTTCACCAGTACGTCGATGGGCCCGTGGTCGCGCTCGACGCCGGCGATCGCTGCGTCGATGGCGGCATCGTCGGTGACGTCCAGCAACACGCCGAAGGCGCGCCCGGACGGGTCCTGCTCGAATGCCTGGAGGTCGGCGGCCGAGCGCAGGCTGCCCACCACCCGATGGCCCGCCGCCAGCGCGGCCTCGGCGAAGGCGCGGCCGAAACCGGAACTGACGCCACTGATGAAGAAGAGTTTGCTGTCGCTGTCGTGCATGGGGGATTCCTCGCTGTCGGTCGCGCGGCCGGCGACCCGTGGAGGAAATCCTATTCGCCGAGTGCCGCCGGGCGTAGGTCGGTTACTCTGCCTCGATAGCCTATTCCTACGGAACGCTGGACTGGCGATTGGCCGCGCACCAGACTGACAACGGCTTCCTTTTCTCCACGAGTACCGCGAAATGTCCGCTCTTACAGGCATCCGAACCGACATGGTCGCCCTCATGCGAGCCCTCGCCCCGGACGAGGGCTACAACCTCACGGCACTGCCAGGTGTGCGATTCCTGCGCTGCAACCGTCCGCTCACGCGCACGCCGGTGCTCTACGAGCCGGGCATCGTCATCGTTTGCCAGGGCAGCAAGCGCGGCTTTCTTGGTGGTCGCGAGTACCGCTACGACGCCCAGCACTACCTGGCGGTTTCCGTGCCGGTGCCGTTCGACATGGAGACGGCCGCGAGCGAGGAAGAGCCGCTGCTGGCGATCTACCTGCAACTGGACATGGCGGTGGCCGCCGAGCTGTTGCTGCAACTGGGCGAGGCTGCGCCGGCGAGCGCCGAGGCGCCGGCCAGCATGATGTCCTCGCCACTCGACCCGCCGCTGGCCGAGGCACTGCTGCGTTTGCTGAAGAGCCTGGGCTCGGCGAGGGATACACGGGTGCTGGGGCCGGCGCAGTTGCGCGAGATCTACTACCGCGTCCTCACCGGCGCCCAGGGCGCGGCGCTGCGGGCGGCGATCGACAACCGCGAACACTTCGGCAGGATTTCCGCCGCCCTGCAGACCATCCACCAGCGCTATCCCGAGCCACTGGACATCCAGCGCCTGGCCGCCGAGGTATCGATGAGCGCGGCGACCTTCCACCTGCACTTCAAATCGGTCACCGCCACCACGCCGATCCAGTACCTGAAATCCACCCGCCTGCACCGCGCGCGCCTGCTGATGCTGCAGAAGGGCGTGTCGGCGGCGCAGGCCAGCTACCAGGTCGGCTACGAAAGCCCCTCGCACTTCGGCCGTGAATTCAAACGCCTCTTCGGCCTGCCCCCGCAACAGGAAGTCGACCGCCTGCGCGCCACCTTCGCCTACCCACTGGCGGCGGAAGAGGCGGTTTATGTGGCTTCGCATTGAGGGGGCAGGGTGGGAGGGCTATTGGGGCGTGGCAGTTGAGGGTGACGGCCTTCGGCCAGAAGCGGCCACCCAGCACCGCCAGCAAATTCTGGGCCGACTCCATCCCTAAAGAAAATAGCTACCCAATCGCGACCAGCCTTATCTAGCTCACAAGCTCCTTAAGGAAATCGGTCAACGCTTTCTTCGGATCGTCCTCCTCCGAAACAATCATCTCGATTCCCCATTGCCCCAAAACCTCCTGTGCAACCGGGTTGGGTCGGTTCGTAAACACGTAGGACTTGGGTCTTGCAGACGAGATGGCGGAACGGCCCCACATCTCTGTCAGTCGGTAGAAAAGGAGTCGGATATTGATGTCGGATAGGCTGTATCCGATGAAGAGGACTGAGTTCCCTAGCACATCGTTGCTGAGCTTGATGTCCAATGGAGACTCATAATTTAACCTCTGGAAATAGCTGGTCTCATCAAGAACGATTGATGCGTCGTCATCGAAGTCCCCATGGAACTTCACAATCTGGCGACGGCCCTCTGTCACGGACACAAGGTCGGCTACGCTTGCGACTTTATCGTAGGGAACCCCGAATTTGTCATGGGCAATTTCCAGCCATCGGTCGTAGTTGGTTGTGTAGATCCGCGAGAATTTCCCAAGGGTAATCAGCCTATGCATCTCTGATTGAGTGATGTCTGTATCGGGCCTGTGCCATTCACGGTCCATCCAGCTTCTTAGCGGACCCAGACTTCCTTTTTTCTTCTTGTAGAACTCCGCAAGAGCTAGGTGGGTGCCATAAGTAGAAAAAATCTTAGGGTCATAACCCAGTTCCGTTGCGATGTGTGCTGTCAGCTGTTTCCAGGTCGGCAGGTTGAGGTTGGCAGACACTCCAGAGCCTACAAAAAGCATCAGCTTGTTGGTGCGGTGAGCGTGAAGTAGTTCAGCGTTCATTTCACGCCTCTCACGGACTTGAGGTATGCCGCGAAATGGTCAAGGGCTTGGCGACGCATAGAAATTTCGTCTTTGGCCTCCCCCATTTCAGCGAAGGTTTGAGTGTGTCCATTTGGAACGAAAACGCAGTCCCATTGGAAGCCCCTTGGGCCAACCGGTACAGGTGGCACTGTTCCTTCAATGGAGCCTTCGAACAGACGAATCTCGCGCCCATCACAATAGCCGAGCACCGTCTTCGCCATCACAGTTGTATCTCCGAGGCCAGCAACGAGGTTGACGAAGCGATCCGCCTCCAGCTTGTCCCAAAAGATTTGTGTCAATCCTGCCGGTAAATCGTTGAGACCTCTCAAGTACAGGCCAGTGTGCTCTACGAAAAGAGGACGGCCGATAATCTCGAATGCCTTAACCAGCTTGTCCCGTACTAAACGATCAACATCTTCGGTCTGCAGCTCTTCAATCTTTCTCGATACAGGCACTATTTCCACGCCAGCCGGTGCCAAGATCCGTTGCACCTCGGCGATCTTGTGCGCATTTCCAGACATGAATCGAATTTTCAATCTAGATCCCTTATGAATGAGTAGCGCTTAGCTACTTCGTATTGCTGGTCCAAGTCGGTAGCTGTAAGCCCTTCATCCAGCGCGATCGTTTGGTCATCCACAAGACCGCGCTGATGAATTGCAGGGTTGTCTGAGCAGATAACAAACGGGACTTCAAAGCGCCGAAACTCTTGAAGAGGATGGGTTTCATCGAAAGGTACCGCGCCGGTTAGTCTATTGCTAATCGGGCATACCTCGATGCAGATGTTCTGCTTTCCCAATTTGTATAGCAGGTGAGGATCCTTACCTGCTGCTGTCCCATGGCCAATACGGTCGGCACCAAATAACTCAACAGCAGCCCGAACGTTTTCCACGCGACCGGTTTCTCCGGCATGTATGGTGACCCCGAGTCCGAATCGATCTTTTGCCTTTCGGAAGAGTGACGGCAACTCCGATGGATATGCGATTTCCTCATCACCCGCCAGATCCAGCCCCACCACGTCTTTCGGTTCACCGAGGTCTTGATAGGCCTGTAATAGTGTGGAAAGGCAAACCGCACCGTGGTCGCCGCGCGTCACTGTGAGAATCAGACCACGACGAATGCCGTGGCAATGTGCGGCGTGCCTGGTTGATTCGATCAGATGTTCTAGCGCTTGGGTGGGCGAGCAATTCTGCAGATGGGTGAGGTACAAGACGCTGCTTCGTAGTTCGACAAAGCGTACTCCGTTCTCCACGAAGCCAGCGAAGACTGCACTGGAAATGCGATCCAGGTTCTCGCGCTTCTTGGGAAAGAGCCTTAGTGCCTGCCACGGAGTTAAGTATGACGCCAAGGACTGGCAGGGAGTGTTTCGAAGCAGGTCACGCTCGATCAGAAACCCGGGCGGCAGCTCGGTTGCTTCGTCGGCTAGAATCTGTCGAATTATAGGTGCGGGAATCGCTCCATTGAGGTGCACGTGGAGTTCTCCTCGGTCGCGTGCACTGGCTGCCTTCGACTCGCCTTGTTCTGCCTCGTTGCCTCTGCTGATGCCGCTCTGCATCCAAGGTAAATGGGGTCGGCTCTGGTTCAATAACTTTCCTTAGTTTGCTCAACGAACGTAATACGTGGGTATAGGGTTGACCGGCAACGTACTAGATACGGCGTTGACCAGTTAGCTGCATATCTCGACCGGTATCTGCCCGGCCACAAGCGGAGACTGCTTTGACGCAACGGTGAGGCAGATGCGGCCTAAGTTGGAGGTAATGCGTTGCGAGCGCATTGAAGCGCTAGGAAATACGCATCTTGGAGATGACGCGCCAGGCTGCCGTCCATTTGACGGTGTTGGCTCAGCACATTCGAGTGGTCTGAGTCATCAAGCTTCCTTGTAAAGATCAGCCAGCTATGCAAGTGAGGCGTCGTCTGCGTAGGATGGTTACCTGCTGCCGATGATAGCTTCCTTGCCCCTTGGTCATCCGTTAGCACAGCTAAGCCGCGGCCCATGGCGAAGGCGATGGATGACAGTTCGCCCTTACCCAGTCGCTTACGGCCTTCCAACATACTGATGATCTGAAGGTCGTCCAGGTTACAGGAATGGATTTCAAACTGGCCGGCGCAACGCGCCTCTTCCAATCGATGTTGAAGCTCTCGGGTGACAGCGGTTGGCAACGTCCGAGGCTTGATTAAACACTCATAGTTCACGAAACCGGTGACACAAAAGTGGCATTGAGCGGCGAGCGCAGCCCTGTACAAAGTGACTGAGGATAAGAGATTCCAGACCGAACACGTATCTGTCACGTTGATGGGGTGGAAACGGGACGGATCAATCGACATCGGGCGCCCTCCCGTAAAGAGCGAGCAAACCCTGCAACGCTGCGGAGTCACACAAAAGTGCCTCAGCTAGGCGCCCTTTAGTTATAAGTCCCTGGCTCGCGGCGTCCAAACATAGCGCGACATAGCTGCTAGAAAGTCCTCTTTCCAATAGGCGTGTTTTGCGTTCTATCTGCCGGTCTGTCAGATGAGCCGGTAGCTCAGGATCAATCTTGCTTGTCCGGGGAACACGGCTGGATTTGATTCGTTGGAATGCGTCTTCACTGACGAGCCCTTCGGCCTGTAGGCCTATGCTTAAGGCATGGCAGCTTACTCGAAGCTCTTGTGCCCAATGCGCAGCGTCGGCCTGTGTCCATCGCTCGGGATTGGGAAGCTGCCGGAGGACCTCCGGGGGCATAAGATATCGGGAAGCAAAAGTGTTTGCTCGCAGTTCTAAATAGTCGTTTTTATCAATGCGGGAATAGGTGATGCTGGGGCCACCCTTCGCATCGAAAAGCGCATGAGCCATTTCATGAGCTGCACTAAATCGCTGCCGATACACATCCTCGCTGTAGTTAACCAGAATGCATTTGCCGGCCTTGGGATGGGTCAGAAACAAGCCTGATATATGGGAATTACCTAGCTTGTGGCGAAAAACATGCACGCCTGTTTGACGGATTTCACTGTAAACATCCCTCGGCACTTCATTGCTCTGGTGCTGATTGAAGCGGCGGAATGCCTCAGCCGCTTTAATCCCGTCGGTCTTGAAATGTCCCGATACTGGGGGTGCCAAAAACTCGCGATGGGTGGCGTTCAACTCCTTCATCAGAAAGTGCTCAGTTTCGCAGAGGTAAAGAAACTCTTGGATGGCCCTGCGATCATCCTTGGTGAACTCACTACCGTGCTTGCGATAAAGAATTTCCGTCTGCTCAAACGGTGCTAACTGCTCATTCGAGATGAAGAATTTGAAGTCACAACGATAGAGATCGGCCAACATAAGCACCTCATCGCCGGATGGCTCTAAAGTGCCCGCTTCAACGGACCGTAACCGGTCGGGAGAGATGCGAATGGCCGAACTCACCTCCTCAGTACTCAGCTGAAGCTGTTCGCGATAACGAGACAACTTCGAGCCCAACGCTATCAGGTTTATCGCCATACCCGTTCTCCTTGTGGGGCATGACGATCCTAAATGTAGTAGCCCGGTCATTCCAGTCTGAATAGATCCTGATTTTACAGATGATCAATGGCCGCTTTTGGCCGTGAGTTGCCTGTGATGGAGGACAGGGACCCGGCCAATAGCTACCCTCGACAGCGGCTTCTTTAGCGACTACCCGGCGATCGTTTTAGCGGTTATTGGAATCCCGTGAGTTCCATCAGCAGACCGCGACAGGCCGCTGATCAGGTCAGCCCGGGCAAGGTTCCCTGCGCCCGGGCACGCCACTCGGAGAAACGCAGACTGACGAAGGCCAGCAGCAGAAACAGCAGCGAAGCCAGCACCAGCCCGCTGTAGCCCAGGATGGGATAGAGCCATCCAGCGACCGCCGAGCCGGTGCCGATACCGGCGAACATGAACGACGCGGTTAGGGCCAGGGCGATGCCGCGTTGTTCGGGCATCAGCTCGACGATGCGCCGCTGCTGCGACGGCCAGACGATATCGGTGGCCAGCGCCCAGATCACCAGCAACAGCCCGCCGAACAGCCTTGGCATCACTGCAAGGCCCAGCAGATCCAAGGCAAGCAGGACGATGCCGAGCATCAGCAAACGCTCGGCACTGACGCGCAGCGCCAGGCGGGTGACCAGCAGGTTGCCCAGCACGCCGGCCACGCCCAGCACGGTCAGCGCGAGGGTGATGTCGCCGGTGCTGCCGTGGAAGTCGTTGCCGATGATCGGCGCCAGGAAGGCGTAGGTGGTGAACACGCCCGTGGTGACGAAGAACACCACCAGAAAGGCGCTCAACGAGGTAGCGCCGGTCAGCAGTGCGAACACGTCGGCCGCTACGATGCGCTGGCCCGCCACGCGATCCGGCACCCACACGAAGATCAGCGCCGCGATCAGCAGACCACTAACGCCGATGCCGAGAAACAGGCTGCGTGCCCCGAGTTCCTGGGCGATCCAGGCACTGATCGGCATGCCGGCCAGCCCCGCGACGCTCAGCCCGAGCAGCACGACGGCGATGGCGCTGCCCTGGTGCTCCCGCGCCACCAGATTGGAGCCCAGGGCGCCAAGCACCGGGCCAATGAATCCCGCACCTAATCCCATCAGCACCCGCGATGCCAGCAGCGTCCGGTAATCCGGGGCGGCAGCGAACAACAGCGCCGCACCGCTGAACATCAACAACCCCAGAAGCACCTGCGAGCGCCGACGCAGATGGCCCAGGGTCATCTGCAACAGCGGTGCGGCGAGCGCGAAGGTGACGCCGAACACGGTGATCAGCAAGGCGCTCTGCGCGTTGCTCAAGGCCCAGGCGGCGGAGATCGCCTCCAGGCTGCCGACCACCGACAGGGCGCCGACCGCCTGGACGAAATAGGCCAGGCTGAGCAGGCGCAGGGCAAGGCGATCCGCTGCGGCAATGGGGCTGTGCATGGTGTTCTCCAGGGATGCACGCAAACGCCCGATCTCGCCATGAGGCCGGGCGTTGGGTTCAGGCAACGGGGATGGGGTTGTCGATGATCGACTGGTTGAACTGAGTCACCAGCCCATGCTCGTTCGGCCCGACGTTGGCGCGCAGTGCCGTGATGCCGTCGACGATCACCTCGGTGGTCGCCGTCTCCAGCTTGGCCAGGGTCTCGGCGATGAAGGCGTCCAGCGGCATGGCGCGCGGATCGCCGCTCTTGTGGATCAGGTCGGTGTCGACCCACGGCGGCGCGATCTCCAGCACCTTGACGCTAGTGTCGCGCAGCATGAAGCGCTGCGACAGGCTGTAGGAATGGATGGCTGCCTTGGTCGCCGAATACAGCGCGGTGACCGCAATCGGGATGAACGCCAGTACCGAGCTGTTGTTGATGATCGTGGCGTCCGGCTGGCGCTTGAGGTGCTCGACGAAGGCCGCGCTGACGCGCACCGGGCCGAGCAGGTTGGTGGTCACCAGGCCGACTGCCTGCGCGTCGTCGAGGTCGCCCGAGGCGGCATCGTCGAAGGGCATGATGCCGGCGTTGTTGATCACCACGTTCAGATTCGGGTGGCGCGCGATCACCTGCTGCGCCACGTCTTTGATCTGCTGCGGATCATTGATATCCAGCGCTACCGTGTCGATGCCGGGGTTGGCGCGGGCAACCTCGTCGAGCAGGGCCTGACGGCGACCGGCGATGATCACCTTGTTTCCGCGTTGATGAAAGGCCTCGGCCAGGCCGCGACCGATGCCCGAGGTGCCGCCGGTGATGAAGATCGTATTGCCGCTGAGTTTCATGGTGCTGCTCCTGAAATGAGGGATCGATCAATGCTGGGCGCTGTAGCGCGGCGCGGGCTGGCTGGTGGAAAGCTGGTCGAACATGGCCTTGCGTGCCGACTCGTAGGCCTGCCACTGGCTGGCGTCGTGCAGCGAGGGGATGGAGATCAGTTCGCCGCGATCGAAGTCGATCAGCGCGGCATCGACCAGGGCGCTGGCCGGCATCACGATGGCCGGGTCGAGGTGTTCCAGGGGCAGGCCGCCGTTGTCCCAGAATTCGGTGGCGGTCGCCCCGGGCAGCACCGCCTGGATGCGCACGCCCTTGTCGGCCAGCTCGTGATGCAGCGACTGGCTGAAGGCGGTGACGAAGGCCTTGCTGCCGCCGTACACGCCGTTGAGCACTTCCGGGGCGATACTGACGATGGACGAGATGTTGATGATGGCGCCGTTGCCGCGCTCGACGAAGCCGGGGACGGCCGCGTAGCTCAGGCGCATCAGCGCGGTCACGTTGAGGTCGATCATGCGGGTCATCAGGCCGACATCGCTGTCGAGCAGCGGCGTGTGGGTGCCGATGCCGGCGTTGTTGACCAGCAGGGTGATGCTCGCGTCCTGCTTGAGCTTGGCCTCGACGGTGGCCAGGCTGGCAGCGTCGCCCAGGTCGGCCTGCAGCACCTCGGCCACGCGCTGGGTGTCGTCGGTGATGCGGCGGGCCAGGTCGTTCAGGCGGTCACGGTTGCGGGCGACCAGGATCAGGTCGTAGCCGCGGCGGGCCAGGCGCTCGGCGTAGAGGGCGCCGATACCCGAGGATGCGCCAGTGATCAGTGCGGTACCCTTCGATGCGGTGTTCATGGTGTGTCTCCAAGTGCGGTGGGCTTGGGACACATGATGGTAAAGGTGGGAAAAGTCCGAAATGACGTATACAGTCGTGTTTTAGGACATGCCTTATACGAGACCCGCCATGCACAGAATCGGCTACCTGCTCTCCGACGACTTCCAGGTGCTGTCGCTCGCCACCCAGACCGTCTTCGAGTACGCCAACATCGTGGCCGAGACGCCGTTCTATTCCATCGAGTTCTTCTCCATCGCCGGAGGTATCGTGCGTTCGTCCCTGGGCCTGGGCATCGAAACCCGGGCGCTGAACAATCCCGGCCTGGCGGACTCCTGGATGATCGCGGGGGTCAACACACCTCTGGAAACGCTGCCCAGCGAGGCCACCCTGGCGTTCGTACACCAGGCTGGGCAGCAGGCGCGCCGCGTCGCGGGTATCTGTACCGGCGGCTTCGTGCTGGCCCAGGCCGGCCTGCTCGATGGCCGTCGCGCGACTACCCACTGGGCGTATGGCGCGGCACTGCAGCGCCTGTATCCACAGATCAGCGTCGAGGACGACCGCATCTTCATCATCGATGGCAACGTCTGGACTTCCGCCGGCATGACCGCCGGACTGGACCTGGCGCTCGGCATGGTGGAGAAGGACCTCGGTCCGGAGGTCGCGCGCTCGGTGGCGCACAAACTGGTCATGCACCAGCGCCGTTCGGGCGGGCAGTCACAGCACTCGGAGATGCTCACCCTCGCACCGAAATCCGACCGTATCCAGAACGCGCTGAACTATGCCCGGCAGAACCTGCACAAGCCACTCGGCGTCGAGGAACTGGCCGAGGCGGTGCATCTGAGCCCGCGCCAGTTCACCCGTGTATTCACCGCCGAAACCGGACAGTCGCCGGCCAAGGCCATCGAGCGCCTGCGCCTGGAGGCGGCGCGGGTGATGATCGAGCAGAGCCGCCATCCCCTGGACGTGATCGCCAAAGAGACCGGCTTTCGTGACCGTCGCCACATGCGTGAAGTGTTCATCCGTGGCTTTGGCGTTCCTCCCCAGGCAATACGCCGGGACGTGCGCAGCGTGAGCATCTGATCTGCCGCCTGGGGCAGGGCCCCATACTGCTTTTCGTTGTATCCACTCGCTGAGGCTGCTTCCAATCCCGCGGCGCAACGGGTGCGCCAGCGCAGAAGGGCGCTGTGACCGAACGCCGGCCAAGGGCCGGAAACGCCCAGGGCGGTGCGCCGAGCTACCTGTTCAATGTTCGATCTGGCGCTTCGGCAGTCGGACGGCTACAGGAAGCAAGAGGCCCGGCAATGCCGAGCCTCTTGTGATCAACGGCGGATAGCGGGGGCTGGCGCGCACCCGGTAAATCACCGGGGGACCGAGTCCAGCCCGGTGGCTTTCACCTCCGGCTGCACCGCCGCGGACGACAGATAGGCCAGCAGCTTCCGGGCCTGCTCCGGGTGTTTCGCATTGCGCGGGATGCCGGCGGAGTATCGGGTCACCGATTGCAGGCTTTCGGGAATCTTGCCGACGAAGGTCACTCCCGGAACCGGCAGCAACTCGGCGACCTGCTGGAAGCCCACTTCGTATTGGCCGGAGGCGACGACCGAGGCAACCGGTATGCGCTCGATCATTTTGGCCTTCGATCCGACCTGCCGCTCCACTCCCAGCTGCTTGAACAGCTTGTTCTGGATGTAGACCCCGCTGGCGCTGTCCGAATAGGCGATGGAGCGGGCGTCCAACAGGGTTTTCCTGAATGCCTCTTCGGTATCGATGCGCGGTTTGGCAGCGCCCTGCTTGACCACCATGCCGATGCGCGAGTCCGCCAGGTCCACCTTGGACGCAGGGTCCACCACACCTTGCTTGATCAGGTCATCCAGCGCGTAGCCGACCATGATCACTACATCGGCATTCTCTCCCCGCGCCAGGCGGTTGGGGATCGCCTCATGCGCCTTCCCCATGGACGGGCCGAGGATGGTGTCGACGCTATCGCCACTCGTCTGCGCAAACGTCGGACTCAATCGCTGGAAGGCGGCGGTGAAGCCGCCCGAGGTCATGACGTCCAGTTGCTCGGCCTGGGCGCTTGCGAGTGTGCAAAGGCCAATGGTCAAGGCGGCGAGTTGCTGTTTCAGTGCTTTCATTGGAGCTCTTCCTCGTTCAGACAGGAAAGGGAGTACGCGAGAACACCCGCGGTGGAACGTGAGCGCCGAGCGACGCGCACAGACAGCGGCGCAGGTCATCTGGTAACCGGGAATACCCTTGCCGCTCGGATGAACAGGCCAGGTGAAGATGGCCGCGGGTGAATCCGCCGGATACGCCAACGCGAGCAGCGGTTTGCGTCCGGACCTGTCGTGCAGATGCTGGAAATAAATCGAGCTGTTCGAGAAAGTCGCCCGAGGGGACGCGAAACGTCGCACCCGCCTTGGAGCGGGCGGATGACCTGCCCAAGGTGGGGAAGGCATGCATGAGGGGTTCTCCAGCGATCCCGTGCAGCTGGTTGGCGCTTTTGTTCGCTGGATTCTGCTCGACCCACATTGAAACGATAAGTGAGATGTTTGCATTCATTGGTGCGTGAAAGTTATCGGTCGGCCCTCTCGGCAGGGATCGGTGCCTGTTTTCAAGGGTACCTGCCGAGAACAATCGGGGAGGCGATCGGAGACGGACGCCTTATTGATGCAGAGGGGCAGCGTCCGGTCGATGGCGGGTCATGGGGCTGCCGCGGCCAATGGCAGCATCGACAGCGGCTTTCTTAGTGATTGGCCTGCGACGCTTCAGCGGTCACTGGAATCCGGTAAGTGCCTTTTCTGGAAATCCGACAGCAGCTATTCGCCAGGTTTCTGAAGTTGGCCTCACCGGGCGGCCATGCACACCAGTTCACGCCAGGCGAACGCCCGGCTGGTGCTGTTGGCGCCACCGCAGCTCAAGCAGTGCATTGTGCCCGCCACCCATGCTGACCCTGGTTAGCGGACGCCCTCAGCGTGCGGTTGACCTGCACATGCAGGCGCCACACTCGCCTCATCCCACAGCCCCATGATGCGCGTTACCGCGGCGTCCATCGCGTTCGCCGATACCCCGTCGCGCGCCAGCGTCGACAGGCCCAGCAGAAAACTGTCGAACGCCGTGGCGAGCGCAGTTGCATCGACCTCCGCCGGTAGTTGCCCCAACGCGATGCCGCGTTCGACGCAGGCCCGCAAGGCTTCCCGATTCTGCGACCGGGTTTGCGCCAGTGGCGCCGAGATGATCCTGCTCTCCTGCGAACACGCGCTCATCGCTCCCAGTGCCACCAGGCAACCCTTGGGATGATCCGGTTCGCATTGCATCCGCGCGGAGCGGCGCAGTGTGAGTTCGATGGCATCCCGCGGCGGCAGGCTGGTGTCGAACAGGCTGTCGGTGACTTTGCCGTAGCTATTCAGGTAAAGGTCCATCACCTCCTTGAACAGCTGCTCCTTGGAGCCAAAGGCCGCGTAAAAACTGGGCGCGGTGATGCCGCCGCCGATGGTCGCCTTGAGTTGGCTCAGCGAGGTGGCGTCGTAGCCGTTCTCCCAGAACAGATGCAGCGCTTGAGTGAGTGCCACGTCACGATCAAACGTGCGCGGCCGTCCCATTTGTGCCATGGACGAGTCCTCCCGATGGACTTAAATACTAGTCGATACATAAGTCGTTGACCATCGCTTGCCCACTCCTTATATTTGTACCGATCAATATATAAGTGGATTCTGTCACATGACTCAAGATGAGCCGCAGCGGGAAACGCTGCCTTACGGCGCCTTGCTTGCCCTGGCGATGACCGGATTTATCTGCATCCTGACTGAAACGCTGCCTGCGGGTTTGCTGCCGCAGATCGTGAGTGGGCTGGCTATTTCGCCCGCCATGGCGGGGCAGATGGTCACGGTCTATGCGCTGGGTTCGTTACTGGCGGCGATTCCGCTGACCCTCGCCACGCAGGGCTGGCGGCGGCGCACGGTGCTGCTGGTGACCATCGCCGGTTTTCTGCTGTTCAACTCCGTCACCGCGCTGTCTTCCAACTATTGGTTGATCTTGGTGGCGCGTTTCTTCGCCGGCGTTTCAGCTGGGCTCGCCTGGAGCCTTATCGCCGGGTATGCGCGGCGTATGGTGGCGCCCGCGTCGCAGGGGCGTGCGCTGGCGGTGGCCATGGTGGGCACGCCCATCGCGTTGTCGCTTGGTGTGCCGATGGGAACCTGGCTGGGTGGGTTGATCGGCTGGCGCATGGCGTTCGGGCTGATGTCGGCGTTGACCCTGGTGTTGATCGCCTGGGTGCTGATCAAAGTGCCCGACTATCCGGGACAAGCCTCGGAGCGGCGTCTGCCGCTGCGTCGCGTGCTGGTGACACCCGGGGTGCGTTCCGTGCTGGGGGTCGTGGTCACCTGGATGCTGGCGCACAACATTCTCTACACCTACATCGCGCCCTTCGTCTCCCCGGCCGGCCTGACCGGCGATGTGGATGTGGTGCTGCTGGTGTTCGGCATTGCCGCGCTGGCGGGCATCTGGATAACCGGGCGGTTGGTGGACCGCCATCTTCGCAACACGGTGCTGGCCAGCCTCGCCACCTTTGCAGCGGTGGCGGTGCTGTTCGGCGTTCTCACGTCTTCTGCCCCCGCCATTTACGTCGGCACCTTTATCTGGGGGCTGACCTTCGGCGGCGCGGCCACACTGCTGCAAACCGCGTTGGCCGATGCGGCGGGCGAGGGCGCGGATGTCGCCCTTTCGATGAACGTGGTGGTCTGGAACAGCGCGATAGCGGGAGGCGGACTGCTTGGCGGCGTGCTGCTCGGGCAGTGGGGCGCGGCGGCGTTTCCCTGGGTTCTGCTGGCGCTGTTGCTGGCCAGTCTGGCCATTGCATTACAAGCACGGGCGCACGGGTTTCCCGGTGGTGACCGGCGCGCGGGAGGGGCGGTGGTTGGGCACTGAGGTGTGTCTTAGTCCTGGAGAAACGGTCCTTTGGCGATTTGCGCGCCCAAGGCCTGCTGAAACGGTGAATGGAATGGCCCGATCAAGGCGTTCGGTTTCTGGCTCAAGCTTCGGCAGGCAAAGGCGACGCAGCATTTCGACGATCGGGTCACCAGGAAACAAAGAGGCTCGGTGAAGCCGAGCCTGTTGATGCCGGTCGATTATCTGCTGACAGCCGGCGCCAGCGCCGCACGGCGGTTCTGTTTGCCCACCAGGAACACCAGCAGCGAACCGGTAGCGGTCAACGCGCAGAGTGGCAACAACGCAATGGGGAAGCTGCCGGTCTGGTCACGCAGTACACCGATGACGGAGCTCATGGCACCCGTGCCCAGGTGAGCAAAGGTATTGATCGCCGCGATCCCGGTGGCCAGGGTCGCTGGCGGCAGGGTTTCGGAGCACAGCGCCCAGAACGGCCCCTTGATCGCGTAGTTGCCCATCAATACGAGCGTCAGCAGCACCAGCGTGATGGTCAGCGAGCCGGTGAACAGCGTGGCGAAGAAGCTCACGGCGGTGATGGCCAGCGGGATGGCGGTGGCCTTGACCCGCTCTCCGCTTTTGTCCGCACGCATGCCCCAGTAGATCATGAAGGCCGCGGCGATGCCGAAGGGGATCATGTTCAACAGCCCGGTTTGCATGTTGGAAAGATGGAAGGATTTCAGGATCTGCGGCATCCACAACGAGAGCGTATTGCTGGTAGCCGAACTGCCCATGTAGATCACCGACAGCACCCAGATGTACTTGTTGGTGACGACGGCCTTGAGCATGCCGCTCACGGTATGCGCCTGTTTGTCGGGAGTGCTTTCGCGTGCCGCGCGTTCCTTGCTCAGTTGTCCGCTCAGCCAGTCCTGTTCCTCTTGAGTCAGCCATTTGGCATCTTTCGGCCGATCAGGCAGCACCTTCAACGCCAGCAATCCCAGAATGATCGCGGGGAGTGCTTCCAGCATCAGCAGCCACTGCCAGCCGGCGAAGTCCGCTACGCCATCCATTTTCAACAGCAGCGCCGACAGCGGCGAACCGATGAAATTGGACAGCGGAATAGCGACCATGAAGATCGCAATGATTCGAGCCATGTACGCCTTGGGAATGCACTGCGAGAGGTAAAGGATGACGCCCGGGAAGAAGCCGGCTTCTGCCGCCCCGAGCAGGAAGCGGGAAACGGAATAGGAGATCGGCCCAACCGCAAATGACGAGCAGAAACCGACGATGCCCCAAGTGATCATGATGCGCGCGATCCACCGACGTGCACCGAAACGCTCCATGGCCATGTTGCTGGGCATTTCGCAGAGGACATAAGCGACGAAGAACAGCGTGGCGCCGAATCCGAAGGCACTGGCCGTCAGCCCGATGTCCTCATTCATGGTCAGCGCCGCGAAACCGATATTGACTCGATCGATATAGGCGATGAAGTAACAGAGCACGAGAAAGGGAATCAGACGAAACCCAAGCTTGCGCATCGTCGATTTTTCAATCCCATCAGTTGATTGCTTGTTCATGGAAACCGCTCTCTTGTATTTGGAATAGGCTGCTCTCAGGCAGAACCTCTCGGTGCGGGGGAGAGGCATGACGGCATACTTTCATTCCAAACTTTCAGCAGGCTTTCGTGGCGAACAAACGGGAAGGATGGTTGGCGGTGTCGCGCCAAATCTGGCTGGCAAGGTGGAACCTGCCTGGATGAGGAAGGGAAGGTGCATCAGGCCGACAAAAGAAGCCGAGAGCGTCGATAGCTGCTATTGGGGCCGAAATCAGCCGCCACATCGCATCCTTACACCTCGCCTCATCTTGCAGAACCAGTACCGCTGCCGTTAACCGTCGTTACTCGCCGCCTGGCCTTCAGGGCCATCGCCAGGCAGGTTCGCCGAGGTGTTCGGCGAAGAAGTCCGAGAGCACCTTGATCTTCATCGGCCGTGTGCGGGCGGTGGGGGTTACGAAGTAAAGGCCGCCGCGCGCCATGCTCCATTCCGGCAGCAGGGTGACCAGTCGGCCATCGGCGAGGTATTCGCTGGCGATGAATTCGGGCAGTTCGGCGATGGCCAGTCCTTCCAGCAGCACGGGCAACAGCGCGTCCGAGTTCGTCACCCTCAGCGGGCCGCTGGGTGACACGTCTTCCTCGCGGCCGTCCTCGTGGGTGAATCGCCATACCTGGCCGCGGGCGCGGTAGGCATAGCTGAGGCACGAGCGGGTGGCCAGCTCGCGCGGATGACCGGGGTGACCGTGTTCGGCGAGATAACCGGGCGAGGCGACCAGGTACTGCGTGACGGCGCACAGCCGGCGCGCCACCAGCGAGGAATCGGGAAGCACGGCGATGCGCAGCGCCGCATCGAAGCCCTCGGCGATCAGGTCTACCGACGCATCCGTAAGGTGCAGGTCTATCGACAGTTCGGGATAGCGGCGCATCAACTGTGGCAACAGCGGGGCGACCCAGCGCAAGCCGAACGCCATGGGGATGGCCAGCCGCACCTGGCCACGGGGCTGCACCGACAGGTCCTGGGCTTCGCTTTCCAGTTCTTCGGCCTGCCGGTAGATCTCACTCGCCCTGGCCGCCATGTTCGCGCCGAACTCGGTCAGTGCCAGTTGCCGCGAGGTGCGGTTGAACAGTCGGCTTCCCAGGCGTTCCTCCAGCCTGGCCACTGCGCGCGATACCGTGGGCACCGAAACGCCCATGACGCGCGCTGCCGCGGCGAACGAACCCTCTTCGGCCACTTTGGCGAACATGCCCAGCCCTTCGAAATCCGGAAGTCTGCTCATTTCATTTCTGCAACGATGGCTTTCATACAATTCTATTTTGACGATTCGCCGCCGTCGATAAGCTTCTCCCACACCACTTCATCAAGACCCATGGGAGAACCACCATGAGCAGCACACTCGAAGGCAAGATCGCACTGGTTACCGGCGGCACCAGCGGTATCGGCCTGGCGACCGCCAAACGCTTCGCCCGGGAAGGTGCACAGGTTTACCTCACCGGACGCCGCCAGGCGGAGCTGGATGCCGCCGTGAAAGCAGTCGGCAACAACGCCATCGGGGTGCGGGTCGACTCCACCCGCCTGGAGCAGCTCGATGCGCTCTACGAGCAGATCGGCACCGCCCACGGGCGTATAGATGTGCTGTTCGCCAATGCCGGTGGCGGTTCGATGCTGCCCCTGGGCGAGATCACCGAGGAGCAGTACGACGACACCTTCGCGCGCAACGTGAAGGGTGTGCTCTTCACCGTACAAAAAGCCCTGCCGCTGCTGGCGAAGAAGGCCTCGGTGATCCTTACCGGTTCGACCGCCGGCAGTTCGGGAACTGCCGCGTTCAGCGTGTACGCCGCCTCCAAGGCCGCGGTTCGGGCGTTCGCGCGGAACTGGATTCTGGATCTGAAGGACCGCCAGGTACGGATCAACACCATCAGCCCCGGCGCGACCCGCACTCCGGGCCTGGTCGACCTGGCCGGCCGCGATGCCGCGCAGCAGCAGGGCCTGCTGGATTACCTGGCGTCGCAGATTCCCATGGGGCGTGTCGGTGAAGCCGAGGAAATCGCCAGCGCGGCGCTGTTCCTGGCCTCCGACGATGCCAGCTTCGTCAACGGTATCGAGTTGTTCGTCGATGGCGGCCAGGCGCAAGTCTGAAGGCAGTTGCGGGCGACCATGCGGGTCGCCCGCGCTGAAAGAGCCGGCGAGGGTGCTCGCGTATCGCGACCTGCACCTTACGACTTCAAAAGCGATACCCGCGGTCGTGAGGCTATCGGCTCTGGCTTCGCTGTCGACCGTGGCCCTGTTGATGGCGGTGGAGCACGACGGCCAACTCCTGGCGCAGCTCCAGAATCAATTGGGAGAGGGCGCGGATACTCTCGATGCGCTCGGCGTCGACCTGGGTAAGGATGAAGGTGTCATCGCTGTCGCTGGCGTGGATGCGCAGCGTGATCAAGTCGGCGTTGCGCTCGACGCGGCAGGCATGCGGTTCGAAGGTGGTCTCGAGGATCGAACGCGCCTGTTCGAAAGGAAGGTTCATGGCAGTGGGTCCTGAAAAGGTCGGTCTGGCCGACGGTATTGTTGTTGTTCAAGTGCACGGAGCACCGGCTTTCTTGGGAAATCGAAGCCTTCTCAGGACGCTGGGCGATCCGTCGCCGGGCACGCTCAACTGCTCGGGCCGAGGTCCGCGAGGTATTCCTTCTGCGCCGTCACCAGGTCGCGCTGTTCCAGCAGCCAGAGCATTTGCGTAAGCAGCTCCTCGTCGTTCTCGCCGCGCTGGTTCCAGTCGTTGAACAGGCGCTGCACGGCC
Organism: Pseudomonas sp. UBA6310; assembly: GCF_002438225.1. Classification (NCBI taxonomy): domain Bacteria; kingdom Pseudomonadati; phylum Pseudomonadota; class Gammaproteobacteria; order Pseudomonadales; family Pseudomonadaceae; genus Pseudomonas; species Pseudomonas sp. UBA6310. Next base: position 26,477 of record NZ_DJTK01000038.1, read on the forward strand.
AGGAGCGTGTATTCGGCCTGTCGCTCGAAATCGTTGCCGTGAGCGGTGGGCTGCCACAGCTCGTACAACCGGGTGAGCGCATCCCGGGCGAGCAACGGGCGGTTGCCTTGCCGCTCCTTCCATTGGGCTGCGATCTCCTGTAGCTGGCGCAGCGCCAGTACCGAGGGGTGAGGGGTGGACATAGGGCCTCGACGACGTGATGACTGATAGAGGTTCGAGAGCGGCCGATCAGGCTAATTCAGCCCGTTAGTCGGACAACGCCGGCAGCCGGTAACGGCCGGGCAGCTGAGCCGGAAGCGGTGTTACCGAAACGCAACCCCGACGGAAGGCGAGGTTCACGGGCTAGCAAGTCCTGCTACAATTTGCCCCACATAGCCGAGAACTGAGTTCAGACCTGGATGTCGTCGCAGCCTCGATCTTCGGTTCGTTCGCGTCGCATATGGAGAACCTCGTGAATGAAATGCATGTCCCTGCCCCGTGCCTGTGAGCTCATCAATATTTACTTTCAGCCCTTGGCCTTCGAAGCGGCACTCGACGCTCCGCAAAGCCTGCACGCCTGCGTGTTCGATCCCGCCAGCGGCGAACGGCTGCTGACGGTGTTGGGAATCCACTGCAACACCTCGCCGACGCTGCACGACGTGAAGCGCATCATCCGCACGATCGAATCCGACTTGCAGATCGTCATGCCGTCCGTCCGGAGCGGAGCGTTGCCTGCCACGCTCTAGCCTTGTTTGGGGGTGTTTTGGCAACCCCGAAAGTCGGTTTTCGTTGATCTTTATGACGAAAAAAATGCGCGATGCGGCGCCATGGTCGCTTGACTTGTTCACAATCAGTCTGACGGCATATGAAGGTGCTGTGTAAACCCTTGTCAGCCTTCGACTTTTTCTGTATGTCTTTGCAACTTGTTGAAAAAGAACGAGTTTTTATTGTGGCGAAAAAAACGCCAGTTTGAACGCCAGCCCCGCCCGGCCTGCCTTCGCGGTACTTTTCGGCATCTTGTCCACTGAGTTATCCACAGATTTTGTGGATAGCTCGAAAGCGCGTTTCTAGATCAACGCTGCGCTTCCCGCGCAAGTCTTTTCATCACGGGCAAAAGGAGTAAAGTGCGCGCCCTCCCTGGTCGCTCTTGGTCCTGATGAAGTCTCGCGTTTCCCTTCCCGATACCCCCGCGCCGCGCTCCGGATTGCCGCTACGTGTCGCGTCCTGGCTGCTGGATCGTCCGCAGCTCGGCCAGCGCGAAGGCATCAAGCGCCTGGCCGGCCACCTGCTCAAGCAACCTGCTCGGCAGGGCGTGACCGAGGCGCAAAGTCGTCTGGGGCTGCTGCTGTGTCGCGAGTGCGGTGGTCAGCGCGACCGGCGTATCGGCTTCGAGCTGCTGCGCCTGGCGGCGCGCGCCGGCGATCCGGTCGCCCAGCGCGAACTGGGGCGCCAGGAACCGACCGCCGAGCGTTGATGGGGATATAACCGTGCCCCTGATGGGCACGGGATCGTTCAGCGCAGCGTCAGATGACGGCTGAGCAGGGCGCGCAGGGCGGCCGGCTTGACCGGTTTGGCGAGGTAGTCCAGGCCCACCGCGTGAATGTCGGCGACCAGCTCGGGCCGCGCATCGGCGCTGATCACCACACCGGGAATCGGCTCGCCCAAACGGGTACGCAGCCAGGCCACCAGTTCCGTACCGGTTTCGCCTTCGTCCAGGTGATAGTCCACCAGCGCCAGTTGCGGGCGCACGTCCTCCGCCAGCAGATGCTCGCACTCCAGCCGGTTGCGCGCGGTCCAGACCTGACAGCCCCAGCGCGACAGCAGGCTGTGCATGCCGACCAGGATGCTGTCCTCGTTGTCGATGCACAGTACCTGGGTGCCATTCAGGCCGTTACCGCTGCCATTGACGTCGGCTTGCGCGGCGATCTGCGGCTGTGGCGACTTGGCCAGTGGCACGCTGACGCTGAACACGCTGCCCTTGCCGACCCATGAGCGCACTTCCAGCCGATGACCGAGCACCCGGCAGAGGCCGTCGGCGATCGCCAGGCCGAGGCCGAGGCCTTTCTCGGCGCGGGTCTGGTGGCTGTCGAGGCGCTTGAACTCCTCGAAGATGACCTTGCGCTTGTCTTCCGGAATGCCCGGTCCGCGGTCCCACACCTCCAGGCGCAGCTGGCCGCGGCTGTGGCGCACGCCGAGCAGCACCGGCCCCTTGGCGTAGCGGAAGGCGTTGGTGAGGAAGTTCTGCAGTACGCGGCGCAGCAGCTTCATGTCGCTTTCAACCCGCAGCCGGCTGCCGTGCACGCGGAAGTCCACGCCCTGTTCCTGGGCCAGCGCCTTGAATTCGGCGCCGAGGGTGTCGAACAGCGCGCTCAGCGGGAAGGCGCTGCGATCCGGGGTAATGCGGCCGTTTTCCAGACGCGAGATGTCCAGCAGGTCGGTGATCAGGTCTTCGGCGGAGCGCAGCGAACTGTCCAGGTGGCGGACCAGTTGCTGGGCGTCCGCGGGCAGTGCGTTGTCCTGGTGACCGAGCGCGGCGGAGAACAGCCGGGCGGCGTTCAGCGGCTGCATCAGGTCATGGCTCACCGCGGCGAGGAAGCGCGTCTTCGACTGGTTCGCTGCCTCGGCGTGGGCCTTGGCCTCGGACAGCGCCAGGTTCAGCTGCGACAGCTCGTGGGTGCGTTCGGCGACGCGTTGCTCGAGGCCTTCGTTGGCCTCCTTGAGCGCGTGCTCGGCCTCGCGGAACGCGGTGATGTCGGTGAAGCTCATGACGAAGCCGCCGCCCTGCATCGGGTTGCCGATCAACTCGATCACCCGGCCGTTGGGGAAGGTCCGCTCGGAGGTGTGCGCGGTGCCCTGGCGCATCCAGTAGAGGCGCTTGGCGACGTGTTCGTCCGCATCGCCGGGGCCGCAGAGGCCGCGCTCGGCGTTGTAGCGGATGATGTCGGAAATCGGCCGGCCGACGTAGATCAGCCCCTCCGGATAGCCGAACAGCTCCAGGTAGCGGTGGTTCCAGGCGACCAGCCGCAACGACTGGTCGACCACGCTGATGCCCTGGGTGATGTTCTCGATCGCGCCCTGCAGCAGCGCGCGGTTGAACTGCAGCACTTCGGAGGCTTCGTCGACGATGCGCACCACATCGTCCACCTGCATGTCGCGGCCTTCGATCGCCGCCTTCACCACCGCTCGGGTGGACGAGGCGCCCAGCACCGCCGCGAGCAGGCGTTCGGTGTGGGCGATCCAGTCGCCATTGGCGGCCTGGTTCGGGTTGAATTCCTTGCCTTGGCGGTAGGAGAAGCGCGCGAAGCTCTCCTGCGCACGCTCCTCGCCGACGAAACGTTCGGCGAGCACCAGAAGGTCGCGCACCTGCACGGCCAGCAGCGGCCGGTTGCCCGGCCGCACGGTGATTTCCTGGCCGACGAAACGGCTCGCCTGCCAGTGCTCGGACACTCGCGTGCGCGACAGCAGCGAGACCCAGGCGAACAGGGTGAAGTTGACCACCAGCGAGAGCAGGGTGCCGCGGGTCAGCGGGTCGACCTCGATGCCGATCGGGAAATACAGCAGCTGGCGCAGGCCGGGGAAGACTTCCAGCGGCCAGCCGAGGCTGCGCGCCACCAGCGGCAGCACCAGGCTGTAAAACCAGATCGCCGAGCCGGCGGCGAGGCCGGCGAACACGCCGCGACGGTTGGCCTGCTTCCAGAACAGCGCGCCGGCCATCGCCGGGGCGAGCTGGCCGACGGCGGCGAAGGAGATCTGCCCGATGGTCGCCAGGCTGGCGCTCGAGCCCAGCAGGCGATAGCTGACGTAGGCCAGCAGCAGGATCAGCACGATGCTCACCCGGCGTACCGAGAGCATCCACTGGCGGAACAGCTCAAAGGGACGCTCGGCGGTTTTCTTGCGCAGCAGCCAGGGCAGGAGGATGTCGTTGGAGAGCATGGTCGAGAGCGCCACCGACTCGACGATGACCATCCCGGTGGCCGCCGAGGCGCCGCCGATGAACGCCAGCAACGCCAGGCTGGGATGCGCCTCGGCGAGCGGCAGGCTGATGACGAAGGAGTCCGGTGTCACGCCGGGGAGCAGCAGCATCTGCCCGGCCAGCGCGATGGGAATGACGAACAGCGACGCCAGCACCAGGTAGAGCGGAAACACCCAACGCGCCAGGCGCATGTCCTGCGGCTCGGTGTTCTCCACCACGGTGACGTGGAACTGCCGCGGCAGGCAGACGATGGCGATCATCGCCATGCCGGTCTGCACCAGGATCGCCGGCCAGTTCACCGGCTCCGCCCAGAACTCGGCGAGCTGCGGCGCGGCGCGGGTCTTCGCCAGCAGGTCGTCGAAGCCGTCGTGCAGGCTGTAGGTGACGAAGGCACCGACGGCGATGAACGCCAGCAGCTTGACCAGCGACTCGAAGGCGATGGCCAGGACCATCCCGCGGTGGTGCTCGGTGGCATCGAGGTTGCGCGTGCCGAAGAGGACGGTGAACAGCGCCAGCACCAGCGACACGATCAGCGCGGTGTCCTGCGCGCGGGTTCCGGTGGAGTCGGCGCCGGCGCCGATCAGCAGGTTGACGCCGATGACGATGCCCTTGAGCTGCAGCGCGATGTAGGGCAGCACGCCGACCATGCAGATCAGCGCCACCACCACCGCCAGCGACTGCGATTTGCCATAGCGCGCGGCGATGAAGTCGGCGATCGAGGTGATGTTCTCCTGCTTGCTGATCATCACCATCTTCTGCAGCACCCAGGGCGCGAAGATCATCAGCAGCAGCGGCCCGAGGTAGATCGGCAGGAACGCCCAGAGCTGTTCGGCCGCCTGGCCGACCGCGCCGAAGAAGGTCCAACTGGTGCAGTAGACCGCCAGCGACAGGCTATAGACCCAGGCGCGGGTGCGCGGCGACAGGGGGCGGCGGCGCCGGTCGCCGTAGAAGGCGATGGCGAACAGGAAAGCCATGTAGACGAAGGCGACCGTAGCGATCGACCCGCTGGACAACGACATGCGAACTCCAAGACGGCAGGGCGGACACAGCCGACGACGGCTGTTGCGCGAAGGGAACGCCCGAAGGCGAGTCGCGGCGTTGGATTTTCGCAGCAAAAGCGCCCTGTCGTCAGGCGGCTGCTACCAATGTCGCAGAGGTCCTTGAGCGGTATCCGGCTGGCTGGTAGCGTGGCCTGGATCGCTTGGGAGCACCGCCCAACAGGCAATGTGCGCCGTTGTCGCATGTTTCGAAGCGGCGAGTCTGTCGAGTTTTACCCGCGTCACTGGCAAGGAGGACGCAGATGTTCAAGCCGCAACCGGTCACCCTGCAGCGAGGCGCCCTGCGCCTGGAGCCGCTGAGCGAGGCCGACATCCCCGAACTGGTGACACTCGCCGAAGCGAACCGCGACGAGCTGGTCTACCTGAACGGCCCGTTGCGTCCCGACTGGTATCGCCAGGCGCTGGCCGAGCAGCGCGAGGAAAAGGCCGTGGTGTTCGCCATCCGCATGGGCGACGCGTTGATCGGCACCACCCGTTTCGCCGATTTCATGCCGGTGCTGCCGGCCGTGGAAATCGGCTGGACCTGGCTCGAGCGCGGCCAGTACGGCAGCGGGCTGAACGCGTCGATCAAGTACCTGATGCTGCGTCACGCCTTCGAGGAGTGGCAGGTGGTGCGCCTGCAACTGAAAACCGCCGCCAGCAACCTGCGCTCGCAGCGCGCCATCGAAAAGCTCGGCGCCCAGCGCGAAGGGCGGCTGCGCAACCATCGCCGGCTGGCCGATGGGCGCCTCGACGACACCGTGCTGTACAGCATCACCGACCGAGAATGGCCGGCGATCAAGCTGCAGCTGGAGGCGCAGTTCAGCGGCTGAAATGGACGCGTCGATCCACTCCGAAAACGCCCGTCTCTGGCATCCCGCCAGCCTCGATGGGCTGGAACTGCTCTCGGCACGCTTCGTCGACCACCGCTTCGCTCCCCATGTCCACGACGGCTACGTGATCGCGGTGCTCGAGGCGGGCGCCGAGCGCTACCGCTACCGCGGCGAGGAGCATCTGGTCAGCGCGGGTGGCCTGGCGCTGCTCAATCCGGATGAAGTCCACACCGGCCACAAGGGCCATGACGACGGCTGGCGCTACCGGGTGTTCTACCCGCCCGCCGAGCTGTTCCAGTCGCTGCTCGGCGAACTGGACCTGCCGTCGCGGAGCGCGCCGCGTTTCGCCGGCAGCGTGCACCGCGACGCCGACCTGGTGGCGCGCCTGCTCGATCTCCATCGCCACCTCGAGAGCGGCGCCAGTGCGCTGCAGCAGCAGACGGCATGGCGCGAGACCATGCTCGCCCTCCTGCAACGCCACGCCGGGCTGGGGTCCGCCCGCGCGCCGGGGCTGGAGCCGCTCGCCGTGGGCCATGCCAAGGAAATGTTGCGCGCGCAGCTTGCCGAGCCGCCGT
>NZ_DJTK01000048.1:0-32896 GCF_002438225.1 Pseudomonas sp. UBA6310
CCGCTGTTCAAGGGCAAGCGCGTGGCGGTGATCGGCGGCGGCAACTCCGGCGTCGAAGCGGCCATCGACCTGGCCGGCATCGTTTCCCAGGTCACGCTGCTGGAGTTCGACAGCAAGCTGCGCGCCGATGCGGTCCTGCAGAAGAAGCTCTACAGCCTGCCCAACGTCAGCGTGATCACCAGCGCGCTGACCAGCGAGGTCAAGGGCGACGGGCAGAAAGTCACCGGCCTGGTCTACAAGGATCGCAACTCCGACGAGTTCGTCTCCCTGGAGCTGGAAGGCATCTTCGTGCAGATCGGCCTGCTGCCGAACTCCGACTGGCTGAAAGGCTCGGTGGAGCTGTCGCCCCGCGGCGAGATCATCGTCGATGCGCGCGGCGAAACCTCGCTGCCGGGCATCTTCGCCGCCGGCGACGTGACCACGGTGCCGTACAAGCAGATCGTTATAGCCGTCGGCGAAGGCGCGAAGGCCTCGCTGAGCGCCTTCGACCATCTGATCCGCAACAGCTGATCGGTCAGGCAAACGAAAAAGCCGGGTATCGCGAGATGCCCGGCTTTTTTCATGCCTGCGAAAGGGGCGTCACAGGCGCCGCGTCCACCCGCGCTAGCCACGCTTGCCCGCCGCATTCAGCGCGGCGAGCACGCGCGCGTCGTAGCCGTACATGTCAGGGCGGAACTGCAGCTGGCCGTCGTCGCCGACCTGGGCGGTCCAGTAAGCCATCAGGATCGGCACCGGCTTGGGCAGGTCGGCGCGCAGCGTGCGGCCGGTTTCCCACAGCCGGGCGATGCGTTCGCGTTCCCTCGGCGTGACCTCGGCGAGCAACTGGTCGATCAGCTCGGAGACCCGCTCCACGCGCACGCAGCCCGAGCTGAAGGTCCGCGGCAGGTTGTCGAACAGGCGCTGGCTCGGCGTGTCGTGCAGGTACACCGAGAACGGGTTGGGGAAGCGGATCGCCACGCGGCCGAGGGCATTGTGCGGGCCGGGCTCCTGGCGGATCAGAATGCGCCCCGGATGGGTCCAGTCGACGCCCCGCGGATCGACCGCGTTGCCGTCGTAATCGATCACCTGCATGTTGTTGCTGGCCAGGTAGCCGGCGGCGTCGCGCTGCAGTTCGGGCAGCTTGTCTTCGCGCAGGATGGTCGGCGGCACGGTCCAGGTCGGGTTCAGCGTCAGGTGGGTGATCTGCGAGCGCAGCAGCGGCGTCGGCCGGGACGGGCGCCCGACCTGGGTGCGCGCGCGCCAGACCAGCTTGTCGTCGCGGTAGAACGCCACTTCGCTGCCCGCCACGTCCACCAGTACGCCGGTCGGGCTGAGCTGGTGGGCGAGCCAGCGCAGCCGCTCGAGGTTCACGCGGATCTGATCCATGCGCTCGCTGGCCGAGCGGTTCAGTTCGGTGAGGGTGGACGGGCCGATCACGCCGTCCTGCTTGAGCAGATGGCGGCCCTGGAAGGCTTCCACGGCCGCGACCAGCTCCGGCGAGTAGACCGCGCCCTGGCCGGCTTCGGCGGGCGGCACTCCCTGGGCGAGGTCGCCGCGCAGCAGCAGGCGCTGTTCCAGCAGCGGCACGCGCGCATCCACCGCGCCGGGCTTCAGCAGCGGTCCGGCGGGCACCGCGAGCCAGGAAGGCAGCGGCTGTCGGCGCAATTCGGCGTAACGCAGGCGCAGCTTCTGGTAGGCCTCGGTGGCCGGCCGCGCCTCGGCGAACGCCAGGGCGGGATCGGACAGGTGGTCCTCCGCCAGGTGCAGCAGCGGCCCGCGGTCGAGGGTCGGCTGGCTGCCCTCGGGTTGCCACATCGGCTCGACCTTGGCCTGCTCCAGACGGCCGAACGCCAGATGCCGGAGCGCCTGCAGGTAGGCGCTGGAGGCGAGCACCTCGGTGCAGGCGGACAGCTGTGGCGAAGGCTGCTCGAACTGCGCCAGCTGGCGAAGCGGATGCACCTGGTACGCCTGCGGGTCGAGGCCGTCGTCGGCGAGGTCATCCAGCTGGGTGAACAGCCGCTGCAGACGCTCGTCCGTCCAGGCCGGCTGGAACCCGCGTTGCAGGTAGAAGGCCTGCAGCCACTCGCGATCGACTTCGCTCAGCGCCGGCGCGGGCTGCACGCAGCCGAAGCGGGTGTCCGCCAATTGCTGCTGGATCGGGTTGACGAGGACGTCCTGCGCCGATGCCAGCGGGGCGGCCAGCGCCAGCCCAACCAGACCAAGTGTACGTTTATTGAGCAACTTTTCGACTCCGAACGGCGGATCGCCTGCTAGAATCCGCGCACTTCGCGGTACGCCGCAGGCATGAGAATTGCGAGGCACAACGACCTCACGAGACGGAACCGGCCGCTGAACGCCGGGAAGCCGCACTACAGAGACCTACCTGCATGATGACAATTTTTCGACGGCTCGGTTTGGCAGCCGTCTGCATGGGGATGCTGGCGAACCCGCTTTCGGCCGCGCCGCGACTGCCGGATCGCCAGGTGGATACCCTCGCCGCCCAGGCGCCACAGCTCAATCGCAAGATCCTCCAGCACGCCGTTTCGGCGATGCGTTGCGCCATCAACAACGGCGCGCTGCCGGCGCAGCGGTTGGCGATCATCGACTTCTCGCGGCCGTCCACCGAACGGCGCCTGTGGATCTTCGACCTGCGGAGCAACCGGCTGGTGCTCAGCGACCTGGTCGCCCACGGGCAGAAATCCGGGGAAAACCTGGCGACGCGCTTTTCCAACGTCGAGGGCAGCAATCAGTCGAGCCTGGGGCTGTTCCGCACCCAGGAAAGCTACATCGGCAAACATGGCTACTCGCTGCGCATGGACGGCCTGGAGCCGGGGATCAACGACCGCGCCCGCGAGCGCGCCATCGTCATCCATCCGGCCGATTACGTGAGTCCCGCGCTGATCCGGAGCCAGGGCCGCATCGGCCGTAGCCTCGGCTGCCCCGCCGTGCGCCCGGAAGTGGCGCAACAAGTGGTGGACAGCCTCAAGGGAGGGCAGTTCATGTTCTCCTACTACCCGGACCAGCGCTGGCTGCAGTCGTCGGTCTACCTCAACTGCCAGCCCAAGCTGGTCGCCAGCCTGGCGGCGGCCCGCGGCGGCTGAGCCACGCGCGTCCCGACCAGGCGCCGAGCCATCGGCGCCTTCCCGGCAACCGTTAGCGGATGCGCGCCGCGTGATTGGCGCGCACGGCCCGCACCAGGCACTTGCCCAGCTCCGGCGCGGAGAACTTGGTGAGCACGTCGTTGGCTCCCGCTTCCGTGGCTCGGGCGGCACTCATCGTGGCATCCAGAGAGGTGTGCAGCAGCACGTAGATATCACGGAAGTCGGCGTGCCGGCGCAGGCTCTGGGTGAAGCTGTAGCCGTCCATCTCGGGCATCTCGATGTCCGAGACGACGATGTTGATGGCGTCCTCGCTGCCGTGCAGCGCTTCGAGAATCGACATCCCCTCGCGCGCGCTGTGGGCGGTGTGGCAGACCACGCCCAGGTGCTGCAGCGAAATCAGCGACTGGTGCAGCGCGACCTGGCTGTCGTCCACCACCAGCACCCGCGCCTCCGACAGCAGTTGCGCATCCTCGCTATCCAGTTCGTCCACGCCCAGCTCGATGGGCGCCGGCGCGATGCCGTGGATGACCTTTTCGATGTCCAGGATCTGGATCAGCTCGCCGTCCACCTCGGCGGTGCCGGTGATGAACGACTTGCGCCCGGAGCCATAGGGCGGCGGGCGGATGTCGCTGGTACGGCAGTGGACGATCCGGGTCACGCCCTGCACGTGCAGGCCCTGGGTGGAACGGCTGACCTGGGTGACGATCAGGCAGCCGGCGGCGGGATCGCTCAGCGGCTGCTCGCCGATCGCCCGGCTGAGGTTGATCACCGACAGGGCGACGCCGCGCAGGGTGGCGATGCCTTCAACGTGCGGGTGGGAATCCGGCAGATGGGTCAGCCGTGGGCAGGGGATGATCTCGCTGACCTTGAGCAGGTTGATTGCCATCAGCTTGCCGCTGCGCAAGGTGAACAGGAGCAGGGAGAGCGCATCGCTCTTGGCGAAGGATGAGGACATGGAACTCCCGTGGGGCTGTTGAAGTGATCGGGCCGCTGCGCGACGCACGAAAACACGGACACCAGGGGTTATCGGCGGGCGATTCGCAGACTTCAGCGCAGAGACGCGATCTTATCCCTCGCGGCGGGGTTTGCCATGATGGCGGACAGTTCGGGCGCTGCAACGGCGCCCACCGGCACGCCAGGCGGGCGGCGCCGGGGCGGCAAGGCCGATCAGGTGATCGGCGCGGGGTTGAACAGCACCAGATCGTTGTGCAGCACGTGGCGCTCGGCCCAGGTCTGCTGGCGGCCGCTGGCGACGTCCAGGTAGTAGCGGAACAGCTCCCAGCCCATCTCCTCGAGGGTCGCCCGGCCACTGGCGATGCGCCCGGCGTCGATGTCGATCAGGTCCGGCCAGCGCTCGGCCAGCTCGGTGCGGGTGGACACCTTGACCACCGGTGCCATGGCCAGGCCGTAGGGCGTGCCGCGGCCGGTGGTGAACACGTGGAGGTTCATCCCGGCGGCGAGCTGCAGGGTGCCGCAGACGAAGTCGCTGGCCGGCGTGGCGCAGAAGATCAGGCCTTTGCGGCTGACCCGCTCGCCCGGGCCGAGCACGCCGTTGATCGCGCTGCTGCCGGATTTGACGATCGAGCCGAGGGATTTCTCGACGATGTTCGACAGCCCGCCCTTCTTGTTGCCGGGCGTGGTGTTGGCGCTGCGGTCGGCCTCGCCGCTCTGCAGGTAACGGTCGTACCAGTCCATCTCGCGCACCAGCGCGTTGGCCACCTCGGTGTTTTCCGCGCGCGAGGTGAGCATGTAGATGGCGTCGCGCACTTCGGTGACCTCGGAGAACATCACCGTGGCGCCGGCGCGGATCAGCAGGTCCGAGGCGTATCCCAGCACCGGATTGGCGGTGATGCCGGAGAAGGCATCGCTGCCACCGCACTGCATGCCGAGGATCAGCTCGGAGGCCGGCACGGTCTCGCGGCGGCGCTGGTCGAGTTTCTGCAGGCGCGCCTCGGCCAGTTCCATGATCTGCTCGATCATCTCGACGAAGCCGTTGCGCGAATCCTGCAGGCGGTACAGCCACTGCTCGGAGAGGTCGACGGACGGATCGTCCTCGTGCATCACTTGGGAGGCCTGGAGTTTCTCGCAGCCGAGGCCGATCACTAGCGCCTCGCCGCCCAGGTTCGGGTTGCGTGCCAGGTTGCGCACGGTACGGATCGGGATGTAGGCGTCGCGCGCGGTGATCGCCACGCCGCAGCCGTAGCTGTGGGTCAGCGCCACCACGTCGTCGACGTTCGGGTACTTGGGCAGCAGTTCCTTGCGGATGCGCGACACCGCGTGGTCGAGCACGCCGGTGACGCACTGCACGGTGGTGGTGATGCCGAGGATGTTGCGCGTGCCCACGGTGCCGTCGGCATTGCGGTAACCCTCGAAGGTGAAGCCTTCCAGCGGCGGCAGCGAGGACGGCACCGCGTCGGACATAGGCAGGCTGTCCAGCGGCGGCGCCGACGGCATGTCGAGCTGGGTTTCCTTCACCCAGCTGCCCTGGCGCAGGGGCTCGCGGGCGTAGCCGATGACCTGCCCGTAACGCAGCACCGGGCCGCCCGCGGGGATGTCGCGCAGCGCCACCTTGTGGCTCTGCGGAACGCCTTCGATCACCGTCAGCCCATCGGGAAAACGGCTGCCGGCAGCGACGCCCTGGTCGTTCACCACCACCACGACGTTGTCGTCATCGTGCAGGCGCACGTAACGCGGGGAATCGGAATGTTCGATCAACTGCATGGGTTGGCCCTTGTTGTCGTTGTCAGGGGTGAAGCCTCCCGGCGAACCGGGAGTGGTATCGGTCAGCTACGCGCGTCGGCCAGTTTGCCATCCACCACCTGGGTGCCGGCGTCGCCGTCGTCGTCATGCAGCACCACGCGCCGGATCTTGCCGACGATGACCAGGTAGCTGAACACCGCCAGCACCGCGTTGGCACCGACGAACACCAGCGCCCACTTGAACGAACCGGTGGCGGCGATGATGTAGCCGATGACGATCGGCGTGGTGATCGAGGCGATGTTGCCGAAGGTGTTGAACAGGCCGCCGGAGAGGCCGGCGATCTGCTTGGGCGAGGTGTCCGCCACCACCGCCCAGCCGAGCGCGCCGATGCCCTTGCCGAAGAACGCCAGGGTCATGAAGCCGACCACCATCCAGTCCGCCTGGACGTAGTTGCAGAACACCATGGTGGTCGACAGGGTCAGGCCGCAGACGATCGGCAGCTTGCGGGCGAAGGTCAGCGAATGGCCCTTGCGCAGCAGGTAGTCGGAGATCACCCCGCCCAGCACGCCGCCGATGAAGCCGCAGATCGCCGGCAGCGAGGCGATGAAGCCGGCCTTAAGGATGGTCATGCCGCGTTCCTGCACCAGGTACACCGGAAACCAGGTGAGGAAGAAGTAGGTGATGGCGTTGATGCAGTACTGGCTCAGGTACACGCCCAGCAGCATGCGGTTGGTCAGCAGCTGGCGCACGTAGTCCCAGCGCGGGCCGTCGCTCTTGCGGGTCTGGTCCATGTCCACCAGGCCGCCGTTCTGTTCGATGTGGTCGATCTCCGCCTGGTTGATGCGCGGGTGTTCCTTGGGGTTGTAGATCGTCTTCATCCAGATGATGGAGAAGAGGATGCCGAGCACGCCCATGACCACGAACACGTGTTCCCAGCCCATGGAATGCACGATCCAGCCCATGATCGGCGCGAACAGCGCAGTGGCGAAATACTGCGCCGAGTTGAAGATGGCCGAGGCCGTGCCGCGCTCCGCGGTAGGGAACCAGGCCGCGACGATGCGCGCATTGCCGGGGAACGAGGGCGCCTCGGCGAAGCCGACCATGAAGCGCAGGACGAACAGCGTGGTGACCGCCCAGGCCACCGGCAGGCCGCCGACGAAGCCCTGCAACAGGGTGAACAGCGACCAGATGAAGATGCCGGCGGCGTAGACCTTCTTCGAGCCGAAGCGGTCGAGCAGCCAGCCGCCCGGGATCTGCCCGAGCACGTAGGCCCAGCCAAAGGCGGAGAAGATGTAGCCGAGGGTGACGGCGTCGATGCCGAGGTCTTTCTGCAGGCTGGAGCCGGCGATGGAAATGGTGGCGCGGTCGGCGTAGTTGATCGTGGTGACCAGGAACAGCATCAGCAGAATCAAATAGCGGACGTGAGTCTTCTGGGTGTCTTGCACAGCGGTTACTCCCACTTTTGTTTTTGTGGCGGGGTCTACTGGTTCGTTTGCCGCCATCCGTGCGGCCGGCGAGGCGCGTTTTTTCGCGTGCCTCGCCGCAGTGTTGCCACGGGCCGGCGCCCATCGGCGCCGTTCCGCTTACTGCTGCTGTCCTCAGAACCTGTTCACGATCTCGCGAGCTAGAGCCATACAAGGCGCTACGCTAGTAACAGCCTCCGACTGGTCAAAAACGGGCGAGGGCGCGGAGTTTACGAGCTGTAAATGAGCGTCCGAGCCCGTTTTTTAACGCAGTAGGGCCGACGCGCAGCAGATCATGAACAGGTTCTCAGCCGATGTAGGTGGTCTTCACCGTCGTATAGAACTCGCGGGCATAGCGCCCCTGCTCGCGAGCCCCGTAGGACGAGCCTTTGCGACCGCCGAACGGCACGTGATAGTCGACGCCCGCGGTGGGCAGGTTGACCATCACCATCCCGGCCTGGGAGTGGCGCTTGAAGTGGTTGGCGTACTTCAGCGAGGTGGTCGCGATGCCGGCCGACAGGCCGAACTCGGTGTCGTTGGCCATCGCCAGCGCCGCCTCGTAGTCGGCCACGCGGACGATGTTGGCCACCGGGCCGAAGATTTCCTCGCGGCTGATGCGCATCTGCGCATCGCTGTCGGCGAACAGTGTCGGCGCCAGGTAATAACCATCCTTCGCGCAACTCACGCGCTCCCCGCCGGACACCAGCCGCGCGCCCTCTTCCAGGCCCAGGGCGATGTAGCGCAGGTCCTGCTCGAGCTGCGCCTGCGACACCACCGGACCGACGTGAACGCCCTGCTCCAGCGCGTGGCCGACCTTGATCGAACGCATCCGCTCGCTCATCGCCTCGACGAAACGGTCGTGTATGCCGGCGGTGACGATCAGCCGGCTGGACGCCGTGCAACGCTGGCCGGTGGAATAGAAGGCGCTCTGCGTGGCCAGCTCCACGGCGACGGCGAGGTCCGCATCGTCGAGGATCACCTGCGGGTTCTTGCCGCCCATTTCCAGCTGCACCTTGGCACCGCGGGCGACGCATTGAGTGGCGATGCTGCGACCCACGCCGACCGAGCCGGTGAAGCTGATGCCGTCCACGCGCCTGTCGCCGACGATGGCCTCGCCGACCACGCGGCCCGCGCCCATCACCAGGTTGAACACGCCCGCCGGGAAGCCGGCGCGCGAGATGATCTCGGCCAGCGCCCAGGCGCAGCCCGGCACCAGGTCCGCCGGTTTGAACACCACGCAGTTGCCGTAGGCGAGCGCCGGGGCGATCTTCCAGGCCGGGATGGCGATGGGGAAGTTCCACGGCGTGATCAGGCCGATCACGCCCAGGGGTTCGCGGGTCACCTCGACGCTGACGCCGGGGCGTACCGAGTCGAGCAGATCGCCGCTCTGGCGCAGGCATTCGCCGGCGAAGAACTTGAAGATGTTGCCGGCGCGCACGACTTCGCCGATCGCCTCGGGCAGCGTCTTGCCCTCCTCGCGGGCCAGCAGCGCGCCCAGCTCCTCGCGGCGGGCGAGGATTTCCAGGCCGACCTTCTCCAGCGAATCGGCACGCGCCTGGATACCGGACACCGACCAGGCCGGAAATGCGCGATGCGCCGCCTCGATCGCCTGGGCGACCTGGGCCGCGTCGGCCTGGGCGTACTCGCCGATGGAATCGGACAGGTCCGACGGGTTGATGTTGTCGGTGTAGCCGACGCCGGCAACCCACTCGCCGCCGATGAAATTGTCGAATCGTTGTGCCATGGGGAAGCGTCCTCTTATTGAGCGCCCTGGGTGCTCATCAGCGCTTCCAGCGCCTCGTACTCGGCGGGCAGCAGGTCGGTCAGCGGCGCACGCACCGGGCCGGCGTCGTAACCGGCGATCTTCGCCCCGGCCTTGACGATGCTCACCGCGTAGCCCTTGCGGCGGTTGCGGATGTCCAGGTACGGCAGGAAGAAATCGTCGATCAGCTTGCCCACGGTCTCGTGATCGTCGGCGGCGATGGCGCGGTAGAAGTCCATCGCGGTGCGCGGCAGGAAGTTGAACACCGCCGAGGAGTACACCGGCACGCCCAGCGCCTTGTAGGCGGCGGCATAGACTTCCGCGGTCGGCAGGCCGCCGAGGTAGCTGAAGCGGTCACCCAGGCGGCGGCGGATCGAGACCATCAGCTCGATGTCGCCCAGGCCGTCCTTGTAGCCGATCAGGTTCGGGCAGCGCTCGGCCAGTTGCTCGAGCAGCACGGGAGTCAGGCGGCAGACGTTGCGGTTGTAGACCACCACGCCGATGTCCACCGAGCGGCAGACCTGTTCGACGTGGGCGGCCACGCCTTCCTGGCTGGCTTCGGTGAGGTAGTGCGGCAGCAGCAGCAGGCCCTTGGCGCCCAGGCGTTCGGCCTCCTGCGCGTACTGGATGGCCAGGCGGGTCGGGCCGCCGACGCCGGCGAGGATCGGCACGCTGCTGGCGCAGGTATCCACCGCGGTCTTGATCACCGAACCGTATTCGTCCGGCGCGAGGGAGAAGAACTCGCCGGTTCCGCCAGCGGCGAACAGCGCGCTCGCGCCGTATTGGGACAGCCATTCCAGGCGGCGCACGTAGCCGGCCGGATTGAATTCGCCGGCGGCGTCGAAGTCGGTGACCGGAAAGGACAGCAGGCCGGAGGAGAGGATGGACTTGAGTTCTTGTGGATTCATTATGGGAACACCCTGCAAAGCGATGGAGGAATACGAGCGAGCTACGCTATGTCGTATGTCATCGTACAACTGTAGATTGAAAATACAAGCCCGAGAATTCGCGCCTACGACCTTCGTCTACAGGTTTGCTGGCTATCCTCGGTTTAGCCCGCAGGAATTCGCGTAAACACCCGCGTCGCTCAGCGGCCGTAAACTATGCAGTCGTATTACAACTGATAACGACAGATCCCAGCCAGGGATACCCCGTCACCGCAGGATGCCGAACGGTGGCGTCCGCGATACCCAAGGCCTCGATACCGGCACGGGAAAAGAGCCGGCCAGTCTGGCGCGGCGCCTCTACCTACGGCCTAAAAGCGTATTCGCGATCATCGATCCCAAGACGGCAACGGCTGGAAGCCTCAGCCCCGCAGTTGCTCGGCCTGCTCGTGCGCCTGGCGCAGGCGCTCGCGGCTGTTGGTGAGGTGCAGGCGCATCGCGGCGCGGGCGGCGTCGGAGTCCTGGCGGGCGATGGCTTCGTAGATTTCCTCGTGCTCGCGGCTGAGGCGGGACAGGTAGTGCTGTTGGTCATCATGGGCGATGCGCGCCGAATTCACCCGCGTGCGCGGAATGATGCTGGTGCCCAGGTGGGTCATGATGTCGGTGAAATAGCGGTTGCCGGTGGCCTGAGCGATCTGCAGGTGGAACTGGAAGTCCGAGGCGACCGCATCGCTGGCATGCGCGACGCTGAGATTCAGCGCATCCAGCGCCGCGCGCATCGCCGCGAGCTGTTCCGCCGAACGGCGCTGCGCCGCCAGGCCGGCCGACTCGATCTCCAGGCTGATGCGCAATTCGAGCACCGCCAGCACGTCGCGCAGGGTGACGATGGTCGCCGGGTCGATGCGAAAGCCACTGGGGCTTGGCGTATCAAGCACGAAGGTGCCGATGCCGTGGCGCGTTTCCACCAGGCCGGACGCCTGCAGCCGGGACAGCGCCTCGCGGACCACGGTGCGACTGACGCCCTGCTCTTCCATGATCGCCGACTCGGTGGGCAGCTTGTCGCCACGCTTGATCACCCCGTCGCGAATCTGCTGCGACAGTTCGGTGACCAGCTCCTGGGCGAGGCTGCGGTGCTTGCGCCGGGTGCGCAGCGGCGGGGTATCTGGACTTTCCATGGAAGATTCTTAATGGCTGTTCGGCAGGATCGATCATACCCGATCGAGGTTGTACGATCACCGACCGCTCGCGCCGGCATGCGCGCGACTGCAACGGCCATGTCGCTCGTATACAATATTCAAACTTCGATAACGGACCCCTTCCCATGCCCCTGGCGATTCTCAACGCACCCAACCTCGGCCTCGCTCCCTCGGCCTCCGAGGTGATCGCCAAGCACCTGCGCGAAGCGATCATTTCCGGGCATTTCGCCGAGGACGAGCCGATCCGCCAGGATGACATCGCGCGGCTGTTCAACGTCAGCAAGATTCCCGTGCGCGAGGCGCTCAAGCGCCTGGAAGCCGAGGGCCTGGTGCAGTTCCTGCGCAACAAGGGCGCCGTGGTCACGCGGATTTCCGAGCCGGAACTGGCGCAGATCTTCGAGGTGCGGGTACTCCTCGAGGTGCAGGCGATCCGCCTGGCGGTGCCGAAGATGACCCGCGCGCAGCTCGAACGGGCCACGGCGATCTGCGACGAATTCATCGTCGACGACAACGTCGGCCGCTGGGCCGAGCTGAACTGGGCGTTCCACACCTGCCTGTACGAAGCCGCGCAACGGCCGTTCCTGCTCAACCTGATCCGCTCGATCCACGACAAGGTGGAGCGCTACCTGCGCATGCAGATGACCTTCCCCGAGGGCAAGCAACGCGCCGACCAGGAACACCGGGAGATCCTCCGCGCCTGTGCCGATCGCGACGCCGAGCGCGCCGCCGAACTGATCGAACAGCACATCATCGGCGTCTGCCGGACGCTCTACGCACAGCTGCCGAACGAAGAGATCACCGAAGTCTAGGGGTGCTTGCCGGGCTTCCCGCAGCATCTTTGCATCGTGCCGATTTCGTCATCGGCGAGGCTGAAATCCATCAAGCCCCGCGGCCGCCTCCAGCGCCACTCTAGGCGCCTTCACAGGCTTCAGGTGGCAGCATGAAACGCATCCGCGTCCTCGATTCCCACACCGGCGGCGAACCCACCCGGCTGGTGCTGGACGGTTTCCCCGACCTCGGCACCGGCAGCATGGCCGAGCGCCGGCAGATTCTCGCCGAACGGCATGACGACTGGCGCGCCGCCAGCGTGCTGGAGCCGCGTGGCAGCGACGTGCTGGTCGGCGCGCTGTACTGCAAGCCGGTCGATCCCGAGGCCTGCGCCGGGGTGATCTTCTTCAACAACAGCGGCTACCTGGGCATGTGTGGCCACGGCACCATCGGCCTGGTGGTGTCCCTGGCGCACCTGGGCTGGATCGAACCCGGCGTGCACAAGATCGAGACGCCGGTCGGCACCGTCGAAGCGACGCTGCACGACGACCGCTCGGTGAGCGTGCGCAACGTGCCGTCCTACCGCTACCGCCAGGCCGTCGGCCTGGAGGTACCCGGCTACGGACGGGTGACCGGCGACATCGCCTGGGGCGGCAACTGGTTCTTCCTGATCGCCGAACACGGCCTGCGCATCGCCGGCGACAACCTCGACACCCTCACCGCCTACACCGTCGCGGTGCAGAAGGCCCTGGAAGACCAGGGCATTCGCGGCGAAGACGGCGGCCTGATCGACCACATCGAGCTGTTTGCCGAGGACACACCCCCGAACGGCTCGCCGCCAAGCGTCGCGAGCGAAGAGGGGGCGAGGCAGGAGCAGGCGAAGAAGCGCAGTTTACAAGCAGTAAATGAGCATTCTGAGCCTGCTCCTAACGAAGCCCCATCGAGCGCAGCAGCCTGGCTGCCCGCCGACAGCCGCAACTTCGTGCTCTGCCCTGGCAAGGCCTACGACCGCTCGCCCTGCGGCACCGGCACCAGCGCCAAGCTGGCGTGCCTGGCGGCCGACGGCAAGCTGCAACCCGGCGAGACCTGGCGCCAGGCCAGCGTGATCGGCAGCCGGTTCGAGGGCAGCTTCGAATGGCAGGGCGAGCGGATCGTGCCGACCATCCGCGGGCGTGCCAACATCAGCGCCGAAGCGACGCTGATCATCGAGGACGACGACCCCTTCGCCTGGGGCATCCGCCCGTGAGCGACGGCTGCGCCGCCGACGTCATCGTCATCGGCGCCGGCATCGTCGGCGCCTATTGCGCCCATGCCCTGGCCCGGCGTGGCCTCGACGTAAGGGTGCTGGACGCCGGCCTGCCCGGCGCCACCGCCGCCGGCATGGGCCACCTGCTGGTGCTCGACGACAACCCGGCCGAGCTGGCGCTGAGCGAATACTCGTTGCAGCGCTGGCGCGACCTGGCGCCCGAACTGCCCGAGGGCTGCGCCTACCGCAGCAACGGCACGCTGTGGCTGGCGGAGAACCCCGAGGAGCTGGCGGTGGCCGAAGCCAAGCACGCCGTGCTGAGCGCCCGCGGGCTGGCCTGCGAGATGCTCGGCGCGCAGGCGCTGCGCGAGGCCGAACCGGAACTGCGCGACGACCTGCTCGGCGCCCTGAAGGTCACCGGCGACGGCATTCTCTATGCACCGAACACCGCGCGCTGGCTGCTGGAAAGCGACCCCGCGCGCATCCGCCAGCAGCGCGCCGAGGTGGTCGAGATCGACGGCAACCGCGTGCGCCTGGCCGACGGCCAATGGCTCGCCGCCCAGGCCGTGCTGCTGGCCAACGGCGTGCAGGCCGGCACGCTGTGCCCGGAACTGCCGATCGTGCCGAAGAAGGGCCACCTGCTGATCACCGACCGCTATCCCGGCAAGGTCCGGCACACGCTGGTCGAGCTGGGTTACGTCACCAGCGCGCACAATGCGACCGGCCCGTCCGCCGCCTGCAACATCCAGCCGCGTCCCACCGGCCAGCTGTTCATCGGCGCCTCGCGGCAGTTCGACAGCGTCGACCCGGCGGTGGAAGGCTGGATGCTGGCGAAGATGCTCGGCCGCGCCCTGCACTACATGCCCGGCCTGGGCGACCTCAACGCGATCCGCAGCTGGACCGGCTTTCGCGCCGCCAGCCCGGACGGCCTGCCGCTGGTTGGCGAACATCCGCAACGACCGGGCCTCTGGCTGGCGGTCGGCCACGAGGGCCTCGGCGTGACCACCGCGCCCGGCACCGCCGACCTGCTGGTCGCCCAACTGCTCGGCGAGACCTCGCCCCTGGCGGCGCAGGATTACTCGCCTCTGCGTTTTTTCGGAGACACCGCGCATGCCTGAACTCCTTCTCGACGGTCGCCCGCTGCGCGTCGCCGACGGCACCAGCGTGGCCGCCGCGCTCGCCCTGGGCGGCGACGGCTGCGCGCGCACCTCGGTCAGCGGCCAGCGCCGCGCGCCGCTCTGCGGCATGGGCATCTGCCAGGAATGTAGGGTGAGCATCGACGGCGTGCGCCGGCTGGCCTGCCAGACGCTCTGCCGCGAGGGCATGCGGGTGGAGACCCGGCCATGAGCGAGGCGGTCGACCTGCTGATCATCGGCGCCGGCCCGGCCGGCATGGCCGCCGCCCTCGCCGCCGCGCCGAGCGGCGCGCGCATCGCCCTGCTCGACGACAACCCGTTGCCCGGCGGGCAGATCTGGCGCGACGGCCCGCATGCCGAGCTGCCGCCCAAGGCCCGCGAAATGCGTGCGCGCCTCGACGCCTGCGCCAACGTGCGGCGCCATGCCGGCTGCAAGGTCATCGCCCTCGCCGGGCCGAAACAGCTACTGCTGGAAGACGCCGAGCGCGGCTGGCTGCTCGGCTACGACAAGCTGATCCTCTGCACCGGCGCACGCGAACTGCTGCTGCCCTTCCCCGGCTGGACGCTACCCGGCGTGACCGGCGCCGGTGGCCTGCAGGCACTGATCAAGGGCGGCCTGCCGGTGGACGGCGAGCGCCTGGTGATCGCCGGCAGCGGCCCGCTGCTGCTGGCCAGCGCCGCCACCGCCAAGGCGCGCGGCGCACGTCTCGTGCGTATCGCCGAGCAGGCCTCGCTGGCCGCCGTGGGGCGTTTCGCCAGCGCGCTCTGGGCCTGGCCGAACAAGGCCTGGCAGGCGCTGGAAATGTTCGATGCGAGCTACCGTACCGGCAGCCACGTGCTCGCCGCGCTCGGCAGCGAGCGGCTCGAAGGCGTGCGCCTGCAGGTCGGCAAGCGGGTCGAGGAAATCGCCTGCGAACGCCTCGCCTGCGGCTTCGGCCTGGTGCCCAACACGCAGATCGGCGAGGCGCTTGGCTGCGCGCTGAGCGACGGCGCGATCCGCGTCGATACCTGGCAGGCCAGCAGCCGCGTCGATCATTACGCCGCTGGCGAATGCACCGGGTTCGGCGGCAGCGAACTGGCGCTGGCCGAAGGCGCCATCGCCGGCCACGCGGCGGTCGGTATGCTGGCCGAAGCCCGTGCGCTATGGCCGCAGCGGCAACGCTGGCAACGCTTCGCCGACCGCCTCAACCAAGCCTTCGCCCTCGACCCGGCGCTGCGCCGGTTGGCGCAGCCGGACACCCTGGTCTGCCGTTGCGAGGACGTGCCGCTCTCAGCCCTCGGCGGGCGCAGCGGCTGGACCGAAGCCAAGCTGAGCAGCCGCTGCGGTATGGGCGCCTGCCAGGGCCGCGTGTGCGGCAGCGCCGCGCAATTCCTGTTTGGCTGGCAGCCACCCTCGCCACGTCCGCCGTTCAGCCCGGCGCGTATCTCCACCCTGGCCAAACTCGCGGAAGCCGAAAGCCAGGCGCCGAACCTCAGTTAGGCCCGGACGCGGGGCTGAGCATGTCGATGCGGCGGATGGCGAAATCCTCGCGCAGGTAGTCCATCCGCTGCGCGTGGAAGCGCTGCATGTGCGGCAGAGCCGAGTGCACCTCAAGGTGTTCGCGTGAGGCCCAGACCTCGAAGAAGATGAACAGCGTGGGGTCCTCGGCGTCGCGCAGCATGTGGTACTCGATGCACCCCGGTTCGGCGCGGCTGGCTTCGACGTAGCCGCGGAACAGCGCCTCGAAGGCCGCGGATTTTTCCGCACGGGTGTGTGCTTTCAGGATGAAACCGTAGGGCTCGCTCATGCTCGTTTGCTCCTTGGACAGGTAAGGACCGCATCGTAAATCACGAGTCAAAATTGGATTGGTGAATCTCGCGCACAATTGATGTGCCCGGAAGCGGCTTTTTCCGCCCCCGCGGGGCCCGTAAGGTGAGCGCCATTCAAACCTTTACGGGACATTCGCAATGAAGAAGATTCTCCTGCTCAACGGCGGCAAGCAGTTCGCCCACTCCGACGGCCGCTACAACGCCACCCTGCACGAGGCCGCGCTGGCCTACCTCGACCACGCCGGCTTCGACGTGAAGACCACCTTCATCGACGGCGGCTACGACGTCGCCGAGGAAGTCGCCAAGTTCCTCTGGGCCGATGTGGTCGTCTGGCAGATGCCGGGCTGGTGGATGGGCGCACCCTGGACGGTTAAGAAGTACATCGACGAAGTCTTCACCGAAGGCCACGGCAGCCTCTACGCCAACGACGGCCGGACCCGCTCCGACGCCTCGCAGAAGTACGGCAGCGGCGGCCTGCTGCACGGCAAGCAGTACATGATCTCGGCCACCTGGAACGCGCCGCAGCAGGCCTTCGACGACCCCACCGACTTCTTCGAAGCCAAGGGCGTGGACGCGGTGTATTTCCCCTTCCACAAGGCCAATCAGTTCCTCGGCATGACCGCCCTGCCGACCTTCCTCGCCGTCGACGTGATGAAGGTCCCGGCGATCGAAGCGGATGTGGCGCGCTACCAGGCGCACCTGGCCAAGGTATTCGGCATCGCCGGCTGAGGGTTGCGCGCGGGGTTAAGCGGCGATGAGATCGGTGGCGGGCCAATGCCGGCGGGATGAGGCGCAACCGTAGGGTGGGTTAGGCGTTCCGCGCCGGTCCGGGCATTCGCGGGGGTTCCGCGCCGTAACCCACCAGCCGGAGTATCGCCCACCACCGCCCGGTGGGTTACGCGGCGGTGGGGATCGGTGGGGGGCCGAACAATTGCACGTTCGCCGCTAACCCACCCTACGTCGAGGTGGGCGCATCCGTAGGGTGGGTCAGGCGCTCCGCGCCGGTCCGGGCATTCGCGGTGCTTCCGCGCCGTACCCACCAGCCGGAGTATCGCCCACCACCGCCCGGTGGGTTACGCGGCGGTGGGGATCGGTGGAGGGCCGAACAATCGCACGTTCGCCGCCAACCCACCCTACGTCGAGGTGGGCGCATCCGTAGGGTGGGTCAGGCGCTCCGCGCCGGTCCGGCCATTCACGGGATTTCCGCGCCGTACCCACCAGGCGGAGTATCGCCCAGCACCGCCCGGTGGGCTACGCGGCGGTGGGGATCGGTGGGGGGCCGAACAATTGCACGTTCGCCGCTAACCCACCCTACGTCGAGGTGGGGAACTGCCGTAGGGTGGGTCAGGCGCTCCGCGCCGGTCCGGGCATTCGCGGTGCTTCCGCGCCGTAACCCACCAGGCGAGGTTTCGCCAACCACCGCACGGTGTCGTGGGCAATCCAGCAGCGCGATTCGGCAGCGACGCGCGTGGCGGCTAGAATGCCGCCCCCTCCTGCGAATCCGCCCGATGAACGCCGACGCCCTCGCCACCCTGAACCAGCACCTGCTCGCCGCGCTCGCGGCGCTTCCCGATGAAACGCGCCGCCTGTTCCACGGCCGCGGCCGGCGCTGGCCGGGGCTGGAGCAGATCACCGTAGACTGGATGCAGGGCGTGCTGCTGGTGTGCCTGTTCCGCGAGCCGGCGGCGGAGGAACTCGACGCGCTGAAGCGGCTGTTGCGGGCGCTGGGCGAAACGCCCGCCTGGCGGAGCAGCGGCGCGCGGACCCTGTTGCTGCAGCACCGCTACCTGCCCGACAGCGCCACCGAGGCGCTGATCGGCGAGGCCATCGAGGAAGCGGTGATCAGCGAAGGCGGCCTGCGTTTCCTGCTGGATTTCGGCCGCAAGCAGAACAGCGGGCTGTTCCTCGACATGCGCTACGGTCGCCGCTGGGTGCAGGCCAACGCCGCCGGCAAGCGCGTGCTGAACCTCTTCGCCTATACCTGCGGCTTCTCGGTGGCGGCGCTGGCCGGTGGCGCCGAACAGGTGGTCAACCTAGACATGGCGCGCGCCGCGCTGAGCCGGGGACGCGACAATCACCGGCTCAACGACCAGGACCTGCAGCGCGTCAGCTTCCTCGGCCACGAGCTGTTCAAGTCCTGGGGCAAGGTGCGCAAGCTCGGCCCCTACGACCTGATCGTCATCGACCCGCCGTCCTTCCAGAAGGGCAGCTTCGCGCTGACTCAGGACTACCAGAAGATCCTCCGCCGACTGCCCGAACTGCTGAACGCCGGCGGCAGCGTGCTGGCCTGCGTGAACGATCCGGGCATCGGCGCCGACTTCCTCGTCGACGGCATGGCCCGCGAGGCCCCCGCCCTGCGCTTCGTCGAACGCCTGGAAAACCCGCCGGAGTTCGCCGACCTCGAGGCCGACGGCGGCCTCAAGGCGCTGGTCTTCCGCCAGGACTGAGCCCTGGGAATCCCTGGGCGATCGAGCGTGGAGAGCCCGCGGCCGGCGAAGGCGCAGCCTCGCGCCGCACGACGGCGAATTATTCCCGTTTATAACGCTCGAAGCTGAACCAGCCGAGCCGGTCGGCAAGCCACACCACGAGTGATTCGATGCCTTCTCCCTTCCTGTCCCAGAGCCACGGTTGCCAAGGCTGGCGTGGCGAGATGTCCGAACGTATCCGCGCCTTCGACTGGTCCACCACCGAGCTGGGGCCACTGGAAGGCTGGTCGCACAGCCTGTGCAACGCCGTGCAGTTCCTTCTCGGCTCGCCGGTGCCGCTGGTGATGCTCTGGGGGCGTCCCGGCTACATGATCTACAACGACGCCTACTCGGTGTTCGCCGGCGGCCGCCATCCCTACCTCCTCGGCTCGCCGGTGGAGCTGGGCTGGCCGGAAGTCGCCGAGTTCAACCGCAACGTGATGGACACCTGCCTGGCCGGCGGCACCCTCTCCTACCGCGACAAGGAACTGGTGCTGCTGCGCCACGGCAAGCCGGAAGAGGTGTGGATGGACCTCTACTACAGCCCGGTGCCGGGCGACGACGGCGCGCCGGCGGGCGTGATGGCGATCGTGGTGGAGACCACCGAGCGGATGGTTTCCGAGCGGCGCCGCCAGGAAGCCGAGTCCGCCTACCGCGAAGCCAACGAGCGCCTGCACCTGGCGCTCAGCTCCGGCGCCGTGCGCGGCCTGTTCGTCTGGGACCTCGAGACCAACCTGCTGTCCGGCGATGCGCGTTTCGCGCGGACGTTCCTCCTGCCCGTGGAGCAGGTAGAGCAGGGCCTGCCGAACGACAGGGCGATGCAGATGATCCACCCGGACGACCTCGACCACCTCAACCGCCAGGTCGAGCAAACCATCGCCCTGCGCGTGCCCTTCAAGGCCGAATACCGCATCCGCCAGCCCGACGGCAGTTACCAGTGGGTGCTCGCCAGCGGCCGCTGCGAGTTCGGCGAACAGGGCCAGCCGCTGCGCTTCCCCGGCGTGCTGATCGACATCCATGAACGCAAGATCGCCGAGGATGAACTGCTGCAGCTCACCCACCAGCTCGAGCAGCGCGTCGAGGCCGAGGTGCAGGCGCGCTCCGAGGTCGAGGAACGCCTGCGCCAGTCGCAGAAACTCGAGGCGATCGGCGGCCTCACCGGCGGCGTCGCCCACGACTTCAACAACATGCTCCAGGTGATCGCCGGCAACCTGCACCTGCTGGCACGGCTGGAACCGGCCAACGAGCGCGCGCAGCGCTATGTGCAGGTCGCACTCGGCGCCGTCGACCGTGGCGCCAAGCTCTCCTCGCAGTTGCTCTCCTTCGCCCGCCGCCAGCAGTTGCAGCCCACCCAGTGCGACCCGCTGCGCATCTACCAGGGCCTCGGCGAACTGTTCCAGCGCGCGCTGGGCGAAACCATCCACCTCGACGTGCAGCTGCCGCGGGATTCCTGGCCCATCTACGTCGACCGCAACCAGCTGGAGAACGCCCTGCTGAACCTGGCGATCAACGCCCGCGATGCGATGCAGGGCGAGGGCACCATCCGCATCACCGGCGAGAACGTCACCCTCGACGAAGCCTTCTGCGCCGGCAAGCAGGTCGAGCCCGGCGACTACGTGTGCCTGTCAGTGTGCGACAACGGCATCGGCATGACCCAGGAGGTGCTGGAACACGCGTTCGAGCCGTTCTTCACCACCAAGCCCGAAGGCCACAGCACCGGCCTCGGCCTGAGCATGGTGTTCGGCTTCGTCAAGCAGAGCGGCGGGCATACCGAAATCATCAGCGAGCACGGCGTCGGCTCGACGGTGCAGATGTACTTCCCGCGCAGTGCGCGCAACGCGCCGGACGAAGAGCCGCAGGCGAGCGACGAATGCAGCGCGTGCGGCGGCGAAACCATCCTGGTGGTGGAAGACGACGCGGGCGTGCGCGCCACTGCGGTCGAACTGCTGCAACAGCTGGGCTACCGGGTGCTGACCGCGGCGAACGGCGAGCTCGCCCAGCAGCTCCTCGACGAGGGCACGCGGGTCGACCTGATCTTCACCGACGTGGTGATGCCGGGCCGGATCAAGAGCAGCGACCTCGCGGACTGGGCGCGGCGGCAGACGCCGCCGGTTCCGCTGCTGTTCACCTCCGGCTTCACCCGCGACGTCATCTCGCGCAATCAGCAACTGAGCGCCGACACCCACCTGCTGAGCAAACCCTACACGCCACAGGCACTGGAAAGCATGCTTCGCTCGGTGCTGGCGGGCCGCGGCGCGGGCTGAGCGCCGCGCGCCGACAACCGGCAGAACCAAAACCCGGCGCGCAGCCTCGAACAGCAACCCCCCCAGCGGATACGCGCCATGCGGCTGCCCCTTCTCGAACCCGTCCTCACCGATGCCATCGACCCGGCCGCGCCGCCGGCGCCGCTGCGCATCGGCGTGCTCACGCACATCCAGCATCCGATCCGCCAGCCCTTCGCCGGCGGCCTGGAAGCCTTCACCTACGACATCACCCGCGGCCTCCAGCAACGCGGCCACGCGGTGACGCTGTTCGCCAGCTCGTCCAGCGCGGCGGAGCTGAACCTGGTGCCGGTGTGGAGCGACGACACCTACGTGAACGGCGCGCGGCGACACGCCAGCCTCTCGGAGGACTACCTCCAGGAACACCACGCCTACCTCGCGGTGATGCAGGGCATCGACGACCACGGCTTCGACATCGTCTTCAACAACAGCCTGCATTACGTGCCGGCGACCATGGCCTCGATGATCCGCACACCGATGCTGACGGTGCTGCATACGCCGCCGTTCTTCGAGCTGATCAACGCCTACCGCGCCCTGCGCAGCAGCCCGCGCAACGCGCGCTTCTGCACCATTTCCGCGGCCAATGCGCGGGCCTGGGCCGAGCTGCTGCCCGACTGCGCGGTGATTCCCAACGGCATCGACCTGGCGCACTGGTCGCCGCGCGGCGAGCCCGGCGAGCACGCGTTCTGGTTCGGCCGGCTGGTGCCGGACAAGGGCGCGCACCTGGCCATCGACGCGGCCCGGCTCGCCGGCGTGCCGCTGCGCCTGGCCGGGCACGCGGTCGATCCGGACTATTTCGCCGAACAGATCGCGCCGCGCCTGGGCGACGGCGTCGAGTACCTCGGCCACCTGCCGCGCGAGGTCCTGGTCGAGGAGCTGGCGCGGGCCTCGGTGGCGCTGGTCACGCCGTGCTGGGAAGAACCCTTCGGTCTGGTGGTCGCCGAGGCGCTGGCCTGCGGTACACCGGTGGCCGCGTTCGACCGTGGCGCGCTGGCCGACCTCCTCGACGAGAACACCGGAGCGCTCGCCGCGGCGGGCGACGTGGCGGGCCTCGCCAATGCTCTGCGGGTGGCGCGGGGCAAATCACGAGCGGCCTGCCGGCGCCACGCCGAGGCGCAGTGGAGCCACGAGCTGATGCTGACGCGCTACGAGCAGCTGCTGCGCGATGTCGTGGCGAGCCACGCGCATGGCTGAACCGCAGGTCGGCTATTACGTCCATCACCACGGCGCCGGTCACGCCACCCGCGCGCTGGCGATCGCCCGGCAGCTGGATTGCCCGGTGACGCTGATCGGCTCCAACCTGCCGCCGCTGCCGGCCTCTGTCGGGCGCCTGGATCTGCCCGGCGACACCGCCCCGGGCATGCGCGTCGAGCGCTTCGACACCCTGCACTACGCGCCGCTGGCGGTGGACGGCCTGCGCGAACGCATGGGCCTGCTCGGCGACTGGATGCGCGCGACCTGGCCGTGCCTGCTGGTGGTCGACGTCTCGGTAGAGGTCGCGCTGCTGGCGCGGCTGTTAGGCGTGCCGACCCTCTACCTGCGCCAGCATGGCCGCCGCGACGACCCCGCGCACCGCCAGGCCTACGCCACCGCGACGGCGCTGCTGGCGCCCTTTCCGCCGGCGATGGAAAGCCCCGACACGCCCGCCGAGGTGCTCGCCAAGACCCGTTACGCGGGCTGGGTGTCGCGCTACGCCGGCAGCGCGGCCGCCGAACCGCAAGCGGGCCGCGTGCTGGTGATCAACGGGCGCGGCGGCAGCGCCTTCAGCCACGCCGGGCTGGCCGAGCTGGCCCGCGCCTGCCCGCAACGCTCGCTGTACGTCGCCGGCGCCCTCCAGGGCAAACCGACGCAAGTGCCCGACAACCTCACCTACCTGGGCACGCTGGACGATCCGGCGGACGAAATGCGCCGCGCGGAGGTGGTGATCGGCAGTGCCGGCGACAGCCTGGTGGCGGAGGCCGCCTCGCTGGGCTGCCGCTACATCGCCATCGCCGAAGAGCGTCCCTTCGACGAGCAACTGCAGCAGGCGCGGCGGCTGGAACAACTGGGCGTGGCCATTGGCCTGGAGGCCTGGCCGGAGGCGAGCCGGTGGCCGTCGCTGCTGGCCCGTGCCGAGGGGCTCGACCCGCGTACCTGGCAGGCCTGGGCCGATGCGCAGGCCACGGCGCGCTGCGCGGCGATCATCGAGAACGTGATGGCGGAAACCTTCAGAAGCCCGTGCGGGCCTCGTTGAAACAGGCGGCGATCTCGGCGGCGCTGGGCTGACGCAGTACCTCTATTTCGTCGTCGCGCCAGTCGATCAGGCCACGCTCGGCGAAACCGCCGAGCCAGTCGCCCATCGGCCACTCGTTCCAGCGCGCATGGAAACGCCGGGCATTGGCGACGATGGCCGCGAAGTGGTTGAGCGGCGGGCGGTAGGTCGGGTGGTACTGGTGATAGGCCAGGGCGTCGGCGCTGCGCAGCTCGACGCCGCGTTCGCGGGCACGGTAGGCGAAGTCGGTGTCTTCGGCGCCGTAACCCAGGTAGCCGTCGTCGAAGCCACCGATGCGCTCGAACACCTCGCCACGGCAGGCGAAATTCAGCGACCAGAACAGGTGATGCGGCATCGGCTGCCCGGTTTCGCCGCGAAACACGCTCAGCGGATGGGCGACGCTGGCGGCGTGCAGGCTCTGCGCGGTCCAGCCGGAGTCGTTGGCCGACGGCGGCAGATAACGCACCTCGCCCAGGTGCAGCGCCTGCGGGTGTGCCCGCAGCGCCTGGCGATAACCACTCAGCAGCCCCGGTGAGGGAATGCAGTCCACATCGAGGAACACCCAGGGCTGCGCCTGGTCCCGTCCACGGATCGCGTTGCGTGCGCGCGCCAGCGGCAGCGCGCCGTTCTCGCCGTCGACCCGCAGCGCATGGATCGCGAAACGCTCGCTGTACAGCGGACTCGGCGCCTCGTTCATCCACACCACCCACAAGGCCGCCACCGGCACGGTCGACTGCTCGAGCCCGGCGATCAGGTTGGCGAGCTGCGTCGCACGCCCGTGAACCAGCGTGATCACGTTCATCGGCGGGCGCTACAGCGCGGCGTTGGCCAGGGACCGCAGGTAATGCCCGAAGCCCTCGGGCGCGCGGCACTCCAGCCTCGAACTGGTCTTGACCCGCACCGAGCGGCTCCAGGCGATGCGCGCGCCTATCTCCTGCAGGCGGCGCACCAGGTGCACGTCCTCGTGGGCAGTCAGCGCGGGGAAGCCGCCGGCCTTCAGGTAGGCACTGCTGCTGATGCCGAAGTTGGCGCCGTGGATGTGCCGATGGTCTTCCTGGTCGAAGTA
Organism: Pseudomonas sp. UBA6310; assembly: GCF_002438225.1. Classification (NCBI taxonomy): domain Bacteria; kingdom Pseudomonadati; phylum Pseudomonadota; class Gammaproteobacteria; order Pseudomonadales; family Pseudomonadaceae; genus Pseudomonas; species Pseudomonas sp. UBA6310. Next base: position 24,108 of record NZ_DJTK01000048.1, read on the forward strand.
CGCGGCTTCGTAGCGGCTGCGCACGTCGGCCGAATGCGCGCTCCAGTCATCCACCTCGACCACGCCGCAAACCGCGTCGGCGCCGTAGGAAAGCTGCGCCGCGAGCCAGTCCTCGGGCACCAGGGTGTCGGCGTCGGTGCAGGCGATCCAGCGCGCCCCGGCGGCGATCAGGCGTGCCGCGCCTTCGGCACGGGCGACGCCGACATTGCGGGCGTGAATCTCCAGCAGGCTGACCGGATACTGCTCGACGACCCAGCGGGAACCGTCGTCGCAGGCGTCCAGCACCACCATCACATGAACCGGTTCACCGGCCAGCTGCGGGTGCTCCGCCGAGCGCATGACGGCGCGCAGGCAACGGGCAAGACACTCTTCTTCGTTATGTGCAGGGATGACTACACCGATCATGGAACGCCCTCGGGTAACGCAATGGTGTCGGCACGCCCCGGCGGGGCGCCGATCAGGCTTGGATCATTCGCAGCGCGCCTTCCAGGACTCGAAGCCACCGCAGTTGCGCGAGTAGCCCTCGTGGTCGACGCAACTCAGCTTGCTCTGCTTGCCGGCGGCGACCTCGTTGGAAACGATGTCGCCGCTCTTGCGCCGCACATCGACGATCACGTCGTGGTCGCAGCTGTTCTGGAAGGCGATGTCATGGCTGACGCCGGCGGCGTCGGGCTTGGAGGTGTTGTACAACTCCTTGATGCACTGATTGCCCTTGGCGTCGGTGGTGGAGCAATCCGCCGCGATGGCAGGCGCCGCGAGTACCGTGGACAGCGACAACGCGACGGCCGCGCAGGCGCGGCGCAGGTTTACGGGGGTATCGAAGGGGGAACGCGTGGCGATCTTGCCGATCCGGTGACGAGCTCTCATGGTGTTCTCCAAAAAAACCTCAGCGCTGCAGCCGTACCGGCGCCGTTCCGCATGAGCCGGAGACGGCGGCGTTTCCGCGCTGCCAAGGTTTAGTCCGCCGCGGCCCCGCACAGGTTGCGAAAACCGGACGGATGACCGGAAACGCCCGATCCAGCCCGATAGGTCGCCTGCGGCCGCCCGGCGAAAGCGGTCGACAAACCCCGTCCGCCTGCGTTTAGCTCGGCGTCCCGTCACCCGAGGAATGCCCATGAGCGAGCAACAGCAGGACGCGGTCGTCCGCCACCTCAACCCGGCCCACGGCGTCGAGCCCTGGGCGCGCGAGTTCGCCGAAGCCATAGAAATCCCCGGCGGCGCGCGCCAGCTGGTGCTCAGCGGCGTCGGCCCGGCCATCATCGACGCCAGCGCCGCGCCCGGCAGCGTCGCCGCCTACGGCGACACCGCCGCCCAGACCCGCAGCGTGATCGAGCAGATCGCCGCGACCCTGCAACGCCACGGCTATGCCCTCGGCGACGTGATCAGCATGCAGGCCCTGCTGGTCGGCGACCCGGCGCTGGACGGCGCCGCGGATTTCGAGGGTTTCTCGGCGGTCTACAACCGCTACTTTGGCACCGCCGAGCAACCCCGTGTGCCGACCCGTACCCGCGCCCAAGTGATCCGCCTGGTGCCGCCGGGCTGGCTGGTGGAAATCACCGCGATCGCGGTGAAGGGCTGAGGCCCGACCCAGGCTTGCGGCGCTCTGGCGAAGTTGGGTTGAATAGTTCGCACACTGTTTCGATGGAGTCCGAAGGCCTCTGCCAGGAGGCCTGACACAGGCCGGGGTACCAGCGGATACATTGCTCTCAAGCTCGGCACGCCGGTGGACGTGACGGGCATTTATCCATCCACCAGCCAAGGAGAGACGATGAAACTAAAGGGTGCGGTATCGATGGTGGTTCTGGCAGCAGCCTTGCTGTCTGGATGTGCAGGGAGCAATTTCGTCAGGCCGGCAGCCGACGCACTGGCAACCGGCACGTCGACCAAATCGGACGTGGTACAGAAACTGGGGAAACCCGAACGAACCGGCGAAATCACCAAGAACGACAAGAAACTCGACGTGGCCACTTACGTTTATGCGCAGAACACCGGTGTCGGCGCGTATCCAGGCGTGATCGCGGCGCGCTCGCTGACCTACACCTTCCTGGACGGTGTGCTCACCAGTCAGGAGTTCATGAGCTCGTTCAAGGAGGATGTGACCGATTTCGACGGCGACAAGGTGCCGATGATCATCAAAGGCAAATCGACGCGAGCCGATGTGGTGTCGTTGTTGGGAAAACCCACTGGCGAGGCAATTTTCCCGGTGATTCCGCAGCAAAACGAAAAAGCGCTGATTTACAGCTACTCGCAAACGACGGGGACCGTGTTCAATCTGAAGTTCTATAGCAAGTCGCTGGTGGTTTCCTTCGATCCGAACGATGTCGTCAGCAACGTCGAATACACGTCTTCAGGTTCCAAGTAGGCCGCGCCTGCCGTCCGTTATCGGCGCTCCAGGCGCCGATAACGCCCTCGCAATCCCCCCGTTCCGCCCTTTATCAATCGAGAATCACCAGCCGGTCCGGCAGTTCGTTGCGCGTGTGCGTGGCGGGCACGTGGCGCTTGAGGTGTTCGCCGCAGGCCTCGATGCAGGCCAGGAAGCCGTGCAGCGTTTCGCCCCGGCGCACGGCGCGGGTGAATTCGCCGACGATCGCCGCCCAGGTGTCATCGCCGATGCGGCTGGAGATGCCGTGGTCGACGAGGATTTCCACGTAGCGCTCCTGCTCGGAGACGAAGATCAGCATCCCGGTGCCGCCCTCGGTGTGGTGCAGTTTCTGTTCGAGGAACTGCCGCCGTGCCAGGTTGGCCGCCCGCCAGTGCCGCACGCCGCGCGGCACCAGGCGGGTGGTCAGCGGCTTGAGTCGGAACAGCAGGCCGAGGCCGATGAAGGTCAGCCACTGCACCAGCAGCAGTTCGTGGGCGTTCAGCCACAACGGCTGATAGTTGACGATGCCCGGCACCAGCAGCGCGAGGAGCGCGGCCCACAGCAGCGGGATGTAGCTGTAGTCGTCCGCCCGGGCGGCGAGCACCGTGACCAGTTCGGCGTCGGTGTCGCGCTCGATGCGCCCGATGGCGTCGGCCACCTGCTTCTGGTCGCTGTCGCTGAGTAAGGTCATCGTGTTTCCCGTATCCGTTCGGAGTTACCAGCCACCGGACGCACCGCCGCCGCCGAAGCCGCCACCGCCGCCGCCAAAACCACCGCCCCCACCGAAGCCGCCGCCGGAGCGCCCACCCCCGCCGAGCACGCTGCCGAGGATCGCCCCGCTGAGCACCGAGCGGCCGCCACCGCGCCCGCCCCTTCCGCCGCCGCCACGCAACATCAGCATGACGATGACGAACAGGACGAAGAACGCGAAGCCCGGCAGGCGCTGCTCGGAATGGCCGGTGGAGGACGACGCCGCCGGCTGCGCCAGGGGGTCACCACCGAGGACCTGGATGATCGCGCCCGTGCCCTCGCGGATGCCGCCGGCGAAGTCGCCACGGCGAAACGCCGGGAGGATCACGCTGTTGATGATGATCGACGCCTGCGCGTCCGTCAGCCGGTCCTCGAGGCCGTAGCCGACCTCGATGCGCACCTTGCGCTCGTCACGCGCGACGATCAGCAGCGCCCCGTTGTCCTTGCCCTTCTGGCCGATGCCCCAGTGGCGACCGAGCTGATAGCCGTAATCCTCGATCGCATTGCCCTGCAGGTTTGCCAGGGTGACCACCACGACCTGTTCGCCGCTGGCCTGTTCGTGCGCTTCGAGCATCTGCGTCAGTTGAGCACGGGTCTGCGCGTCGAGCAGGCTGGCCTGGTCGACCACCCGCCCGCTGAGCGCGGGAAACTCCACGGCCTGCGCCAGCAGCGCGCAGGCGCCGAGCAGCAGCGCCAGCGCCGGACGCAGCCATGGCCTCATTGAAAGTTCACGCTCGGCGCCTGCTCGGCGTTCGGCGCGGTGGCCTTGAAGTTCTCGCGCACCTGCATGTCGCGGTACAGGGTCATCTGCCAGAGACGGCCGGGGAAGGTGCGGATTTCCGTGTTGTAGCGCTCCACCGCGGCGATGAAGTCGCGACGCGCCACGGCGATGCGGTTTTCCGTGCCTTCGAGCTGCGACTGCAGGGCGAGGAAGTTCTGGTTCGATTTCAGGTCCGGGTAACGCTCGGAGACCACCATCAGCCGGCTCAACGCGCCGCTGAGCTGTTGCTGCGCCTGGTCGAACTGCTGCAGTTTCTGCGGATCGTCAGGGGTGCTGGCGTCGACCTGGATCGAGGTCGCCTTGGCCCGCGCCTCGATCACCCGGGTCAGGGTCTCCTGTTCCTGCTTGGCGTAGCCCTTGACCGTCTCGACCAGGTTGGGGATCAGGTCGGCGCGGCGTTGATACTGGTTTTCCACCTGTGCCCAGGCGGCTTTCACCTGTTCGTCGTACTGCGGGATGTTGTTCACCCCGCACCCCGTCAGCAGGCTGCCGAGCAGAAGGAGGAAGGTCAGCCGGAGGCTGTTGGAAAAAGTCCGCATGGGGTGTAGCTCCTTGGGCATGGAAGTCGGGGTATCCCTTAGAAGCGACGCACCCGCGCGAGTTCAGGGAGCGCCGCTCAGTGCGACTACCTTACGCCAATCCGCCGACAAGGGACGAAGCGCTGCCCGGACCGCCGGTACGCCGCGCACCTGAACGTTGTCCGCAGCGCGGCAATCGAAAGCAGTGAAGCCACTCACGGCTTCATTGCGAGGTAGTCATGAACACTAGCGAACAGAATCCCGACACCGTCGAAAGGCCTGCCGAGGAAGGCGATTTCAGCCGCGATCCGGGTATCGAAGACACCCCGGACCAGCAGCGCCCACACGACCCGGATACCGAGGCCAGCCCGGACGATCCGGACATAGCAGGCGAAGACGCCTCCGGGCAGCCCAGCTGAGCCTCATCGCCCACCGAAGCCCGGCGAGTCCGGGCTTTTTCATGCCCGGTGAAAGACGTGGCCCCCAAAAAGCCAGCATCGCGGCGGGCGGTTGGTACGACGGATGTTCCGTGAACGAAGGTCGCAACGACTGGCATGTTGCGCCGGCCGGCCACCGGTCAGCTGGAGCGCCCGGCGCCGATGGGCGGGCTAGCCTTTCGAGACATCCGGGCGACATCGGCCGGTTTTGCCGGTCCCATGCCTGCCCGCCGGAGGTTTCGGCGAACCGTGCCGGCGCGCCTCCTCGCGCCGGCCAACACGAGAAAGGAGCAATCATGAGCGACGCACAATCCCCGACCCTGCCCGAAGGCATGAAACCCTGCAGCATGTACCGCATCCAGGACCCGGCCGACGGCAGTTACTGGGACGGCCACTTCCTCGGCGGGATCTTCTACGAGAACTACCGGCAGATGGGCCGCATCACCGGCGACACCTTCTTCTACGACGGCAAGGACGCGGACGGCCAGTTGTCCTTCCGCGACGGCATCGCCGGCAACTTCAGAGGACTGAAACTGGAGTTGCGTGGCGGGATGGTGTTTCTCGATCTGGTCGAGGTGGTCTGAGGCTCCGCATTGATGCGGGGCATGAGGCCGGGTCCGCGCGATCCGGCCCGTGCGGTCCGCTCAGTCGTCGCGGGTCAGCACTTCCAGCAGCTCGATCTCGAATTGCAGGTTGGCGTTCGGCGGGATGCGCTCACCGACCTGCCGTTCGCCATAGGCCAGGTGAGCCGGCACCCGCAGACGGCGCTTGCCGCCGACCCGCATGCCCATCAGGCCCAGGTCCCAGCCCTTGATCACCCGCCCGGTGCCGATCACGCACTGGAACGGCCGGCCTTTCTCGTAGGATGAATCGAAGGTCGTGCCGTCTTCCAGTACGCCGTGATACTGGGTGGTGATCAAGGCGCCCTTGACCACCGCCTTGCCCTCGCCGACTACCAGGTCGATCACCTGCAGTTCGTCGCACATCGTTTCTCTCCTTCCCCTGCCTGGTCGAATAGCCAGCGCCGCGCGAGCCGCTCTGGCACGCGCGCAAGCGCCGGGACGCCATTCGAACACAGTGCGCCAATCGCCGCTGCCTCCTTGCTCAATCCCCCGCCATCCGCGGCCTGCAGGGCTTCATCCGATGACCGGTTAGCACTCGAACGGTCGTATGAGGTTCTGAGTTCTATAGTCGCGTTAGTCACGGCCCGGTTTGGGTTGGGGGAGGGGGAACTCCATGCTTCTGGACTTCATACGCAACGCTGCCCTCTTGCTGGCGCTGTGCTGGCTGCAATCGCGCATCTGGCAGCACTGGGGACATCGGGTGGTCTGGTCGCAGTTGGTGCTGGGGACGGTCTTCGGGCTGATCTGCGTGGCCAGCATGGCCGACCCCATCGAACTGGGCCACGGCATCATCGTCGATGCGCGGCTGGCGCTGGTGAGCGTGGCCGGCCTGCTCGGCGGGCCGCTGGTGGCGATCATGTCCGCCGTCATCGCCGGCTGCTACCGGCTGTGGATCGGCGGCGTCGGCGCCTATCCCGGCGTGGTCAGCATCCTCCTGGCCGCCCTGATGGGGCTGGTCTACCGACATGCCTCGGAGTCCGGCCGTATCACCCAGGGCAGCACGCAATTGCTGGTCTTCGGCCTGCTCGTGCACGCCGTCACCCTCTTGATGCTCAGCCAGTTCCAGGGAACCCTGGAGGTGTCCTTCAGCGAAACGGCGGTGGCGATGATGATCACCATGCCGCCCACCACGCTGCTGCTGGTCGCCCTGCTGCGCGGCCAGCAGCGTCGAAACGAGACCGAGCACGCCCTGCGCGACAGCGAGGCGCGGCTGAGCGCCATCACCCACGCGATTCCGGACCTGCTCTTCGTGGTCGACGAGGATGGACGTTATCGGGAGGTGATCTCCCCGTCCCGGCACCACATCGATCCCGAGGACAGCAGCAAGATCGGCCAGCTGATCAGCGACGTGCTGCCCAAGCCGCAGGCCGAGCGGCTGATCGCCTGGATCGCCCAGGCGCTGGAGAGCGCGGTGCCGCAGGCCATCGAGTACAGCGTCGAGGAAGGCGGCCGCAAGCGCAGCTTCGAAGCCCGCGCACAGGCCATCGACAGCCCGCTGTTCGACAAGCGCGCAGTGGTGATGGTCACCCGCGACGTCACCGCGCGCCGCGAGAACGAGCAGCAAATCCGCCAGCTGGCGTTCTACGACGCCCTCACCAGCCTGCCGAACCGGCGCTACTTCGTCGAGCGCCTGCGCGTTGAGCAGACCGCGTGTACCCGTACCGGCCAGCACGGCGCGCTGCTGTTCATCGACCTCGACAATTTCAAGACCATCAACGACCTCTACGGCCACGAGGCCGGCGACCAGGTACTGATCACGGTCGCGCAGCGGCTCAAGCGTATCGTCCGCACCACCGATACCGTGTCGCGGCTGGGCGGCGACGAATTCGTCATCCTCCTCGGGGGCCTCGCACATGCGCCACAGGAAGCCGCGCGCCAGGCCGGCCATGTCGGCCAGCAGGCGCTGGAGACGCTGCGCGAACCCTACGACCTGGAGCAGGGCCAGCACTGCATCAGCGGCAGCGTCGGCATCGTCCTGTTCAACCACAAGCACAGTGGCAATGAACTGCTGCAATGGGCGGACCTGTCGATGTACTCGGCCAAGGCCAACGGCAAGAACGCCCTGCGTTTCTTCGACCCGACCATGCAAGTGGTCATTTCCTCGCGCCTGCAGCTGGAAGAGCAGATTCGCGAGGGCATCTGCCGCGAAGAATTCCGCGTCTTCTATCAGCTGCAATGGAGCGACGAGAAAGGCGTGATGGGCGTCGAGGCGCTGTTGCGCTGGCAGCATCCGCAGTGGGGCCTGGTGGCGCCCGACCGCTTCCTGCAGGTCGCCGCCGCGGCCGGACTGCTTCCGGAACTCGACCGCTGGCTACTCAAGCGCGTGTGCAGCCAGCTGGCGAGATGGCAGCACGAACCGACGCTCGCCGGCCTGCCGGTATCGGTGAACATCTGCGCGATCCACCTGCACCAGACCAGCTTCGTGCCCAAGGTGCTGGACATCATCCGCAGCAGCGGCGTCGATCCGCACCGGGTGAAGCTGGAGCTGACCGAGTCGGTGCTGATCGTCGACCTGGACCAGGCGCGCCTGCACATCGCCTCGCTGCAGCGCGAGGGCATCCGCTTCGCCCTGGACGACTTCGGCACCGGCTGCTCGTCGCTCACCTACCTGCAGCAGTTGCCGCTGGACCAGTTGAAGATCGACCAGACCTTCGTTCAGCGCCTGCCCAGCGCCGCCAGCATCGCGATCATTCAGGCGATCAGCAAGATGGCGGAGACCTTCGGCTTCGAGCTGATCGCCGAGGGCGTGGAGAGCGAATCGCAGCGCCAGTTGCTGGCGGAGAACGGTTGCTCGAACTACCAGGGCTTCCTGTTCGGCAAGGCGCTGCCCGCCGACGAACTCACCCAGATGGTCAAGGACTACGCCTGATCCGCGGGCCCGGCGGGGGGCTCGGCGAATTCGGCGCGGTCGCGGCCATTCTGCTTGGCGCGGTAGAGCAGCCGGTCGATTCGGCCGATGAAGTCCAGCGCCAGCTCGGCAGAGCGCGGCACGACTGTCCCGCCGCCCAGGCTCACGGTGACCAGCGGCGAGATCGGCGAACGCTCGTGGGGAATGCGGCAGGTGCGGATCAGCAGCCGGCACCGTTCGGCGATCTGCCGCGCGGCGACCTCGTCGGTTTCCGGCAGCAGCAGGATGAACTCCTCGCCGCCGAAACGTGCGAGGAAATCCCGCGGCCGGTTCGCCGCCTGGGTCAGCGCCTGGGCCACGGCCCGCAGGCAGTCGTCGCCGCCGATGTGCCCGTAGTGGTCGTTGTACTGCTTGAAATAATCGATATCCAGCAGGATCACCGACAGCGGCAGGCCGCTGCGCTGGGCGCT
>NZ_DJTK01000048.1:33134-37193 GCF_002438225.1 Pseudomonas sp. UBA6310
ACCACGTCGCGAATCCACACGTAGCCGCCATCGGCGGTGAGCGCGCGGTAGTCGGCCTCGTGGTCGATGCCGGACTGCGATTGCGACACGCAGAAATTCACCACGTAGTCGCGGTCTTCCGGATGCATCCGCGCCACCCAGTCGTCCACGCCGACCCAGCTCTCCTGCGTCCAGCCCAGCAGCGTTTCGATCTGCGGGCCGATGTAGGAGAAGGTCATGGTCTTCCAGTCGATCTTCCAGGGAATGGCCCGGGTCGACTCCAGCAGCGTCTTGTACACCGCGCTGTCGGTTTCCATCTCACGCCTGGCGTTTGGCATCGTACTCATGACTTCGCACTGCTCCACAGGAGGACGGCCGCTACGCGCCCGGAGGCGGTAGCCGAGTGCCATCATACGAAATAGAAAGGCGCTTGCCGCTCCCGCCGACGAAAAGCTGTTGCGAACGCGCCGTGGAGCGTGCGCCAGCGGGCTTCACCTTCTCCAGCGAACCGGGACGGTTTCCCGGCCGCGAAGGCGTCAGGAAAGCCAGCCGAGCATCGAGAACCACAGGTAGTCCAGCGGCACCAGCAGCGCGAAGGTCAGCGCCGCCAGCGCCAGGCACAGGCGCAGGGCGTGGCGCAGCGGCACCTTGCCCAGGGCCATCGCTACGATGATCGGCGGTGCCTGGTACGGCAGCAGCGGCGTGGCGAAGCCGATCACCTGGATCATCAGCACGCCGAGCAGCGGGAAGCCGGAAGCGTCCACCAGCGACTGCGCCATGGGCGTGAACATCGCCGGCACGCCGTTGGCGGTGACCACGAAGTTCAGCACGCTCGACAGCCCGACGATGGACAGGAAACTGCGCAGCGGCGTGGCGGGGTCCAGCGGCAGCCAGGCCAGCAGCGCGTCGCCGATCATCCGCCCCAGGCCGCTGTGCCCGACCAGCGCCGCGAGGCCGAGAATCGCCGCCACGTAGAGCGCGGTGCGGTGGTTGACCTTGCTGCCGAACTCCTCGGCGCTGACGAAGCCGATCCGCGGCAACAGGCAGAAACACGCCGCCAGCAGGCCGATCCAGGCGGGCGAAATACCGTGCAGCGAATCGCTGACCCAGAGCCCGACGGTGATCGCCAGCAGCAGCGCCAGGCGCTTCTCGTCGCGACTCAGCGGCGGCCCGGCCTCCGGTTCCACGCGCCGGTCGAGGCGGTCGGCGAACAGCACGCAGACGCAGCCGCCCAGCGCCAGCGCCTTGAGCACACCGAGCACCGGCCCGTGCAGCATCAGGTAGGACAGGTAGGAGAGGTGCAGGCCGTAGCTGCTCTCGATGGCGCCGACCATCACCAGGTTCGGCACGTTGGCCGGCAGGATGCTGCAGGACAGCTGGAAGGTCGCGACGCCCACCGCCAGCGCCAGGCCGAGCCGCCCGCGTCGCCCTTCGACGAGACCGGTGCGATCCGCCAGCGCCAGCACGATCGGCATCAGCAGCGCGATCCGCCCCATGCTCGACGGCATCACCAGCGCCAGCGCGTAGCACAGGCCGATCACGCCGAAGACCATCCGCACGTAGGAGCCGGACAGCCGCGAGGCGAGCGCGCGGGCGCAGCGGTCGGCGAGCCCGGTCCGCTGGATCGCCAGGCCGAGCACGAAACCGCTGAGCACCAGCCAGAAGGCGCCGGAGGCGAAACCGGAGAAGATCAGCCCTGGCGGCGCCAGCTGCAGCAGCATCGCGGCGGCGAAGAACAGCAGCGCGGTGAGGTATTCGGGCAGTTTCGCCGTGGCCCAGAGGCCGATGGTCAGCGCCACCACGGCGGCGGTGAGCAAAAGCTGGATATCCATGTGCGTTCTCTTGTTATGGGTCGGGAGCCCTCCCGGCAGCGCAGCAGTCTGCCCGGCGAAACCGCGTGTTTCCACTACCACGCGCCGGGCGCGGCGCTTATTCTCCCCGCCCATGATCGATCTGCTCGCCACCCCGGCCCCTGCCACCCTCGCCGACCTGCTCGCCAGCCTGGAGCAGATCGCACCGCTGTTCGATGCGCTGCCCGGCGTGGTGTTCTTCATCAAGGACGCCCAGGCGCGCTATGCGCTGGTCAACCAGACGCTGGCCCAGCGCTGCGGGTTCAAGGACAAGGCGGCGTTGCTCGGGCGCACCGCCGAAGAGGTCTTCCCGGCGCGATTCGGGCCGCTGTACACCGAGCAGGATCGCCGCGTGCTGGCCAGCGGCGGGCAACTGGCCGACCAGCTGGAGCTGCACCTCTACTACGGCAACCAGCCCACCTGGTGCCTGACCCACAAGCTGGCGCTGCGCGACCGCGAGGGCGCGGTGATCGGCGTCGCCGGCATCTCCCGCGACCTGCAGCTGCCGCAGTCGACCCACCCAGCCTACGGCAAGCTGGCGGCGGTGGACGCCTACATCCGCGAGCATTTCGCCCGGCCGATCAGCCTGGCCGAGCTCACCGCCATCGCCGGGCTCTCGGTGGCCCAGCTGGAACGCCACTGCAAGCGCATCTTCCAGCTCACCCCGCGGCAGATGATCCACAAGGCGCGCCTGGGCGAAGCCTCGCGGCTGCTGCAGCAGGACCTGTCGATCACCGAGATCGCGCTGCGCTGCGGCTACACCGACCACAGCGCCTTCAGCCGGCAGTTCCGCGCCCTGACCGGCTTCTCCCCCAGCCAGTACCGCGACTCGCATCGCTGATACCGGCGCTGTCCCCGCCGCCCCCGAGGGTGTTCCCTCTTGGGGCGCCGCCCCTCACATTGCTCCCTTATGTAACACGCCCGAGCCAGGCGATTTAGCGCCGTTCATGCGCTCGAAATCCCTGTTTGCCGCGGCAGCGCTGGCCCATGGGCGCCAGGTGGGCACCGTCGGAAAAGCCGGCATATCCGTTGCATATTAAATATCGTATACGAAATCACCGAACTGGCTTCACACCCTTCGTCTTCACATTCACAACGAGGCACCTATGAAAAACCCCGCTTTTGCCGTAGCCCTCAGCGCTGTAATGACAACCTGCGTGATCGGCAACGCCCAGGCCGACAAGCTCGACGACATCATCGAGTCCGGCAAGCTGCGTTGCGCCGTCACCCTGGACTTCCCGCCCATGGGCTTCCGTGACGACAAGAACGCCCCGGCCGGCTTCGACGTCGACTACTGCAACGACCTGGCGAAAGTCCTCGGCGTCGAGGCGGAAGTCGTCGAAACCCCCTTCCCCGACCGCATCCCCGCGCTGGTTTCCGGGCGTGCCGACGTGATCGTCGCCTCCACCTCGGACACCCTGGAGCGCGCCAAGACGGTCGCCATGAGCGTGCCGTACTTCGCCTTCCAGATGGTCGTGCTGACCCGTGACGACACCGGCATCAACAGCTTCGACGACCTCAAGGGCAAACCGGTCGGCAACACCAGCGGCACCTTCGAGGCGATCGCCCTCGAGAAGTCCGTGAAGGACTGGGGCAACGGCAGCTTCCGCGCCTACCAGACCCAGAACGACACCATCCTCGCCGTCGCCCAGGGCCACATCGACGCCACCGTGGTGACCAACACCGTCGCCGCCTCGACCCTCAAGTCCGGCAAGTACAAGGGCCTGAAAGTCGCCGGCGACGCACCCTACGTGATCGATTACGTCTCGCTGGCGGCCAAGCGCAACGAGTACGGCCTGATCCACTACCTGAACCTGTTCGTCAACCAGCAGGTCCGTACCGGTCGCTACGCCGAGCTGTACGAGAAGTGGGTCGGCGGCAAGCCCGTCAACCTGACCGTACCGGGCGTCTACTACTGAGTCCGCGCTGTAGGCGGAGCTTTACGTAGGGTGCGCCGCGCGCACCGCCCGCTCCGAGGCAGCGCGGCGCATCGCACGACCCACGGTGCGCCTGGCGCACCCTTCTTTCATGGGAACGACTTCATGCCTGACGTATCGCTAAGCGGCCGCGCCCTGGTGGCCGGATCGACGCAAGGCGAGCTGCTGCATGCCGATCTCGGCCTGAGTTTCTGCGGCGGCGCGGAGCTTCACGTAGGGTGCGCCGCGCGCACCGCCCGCTCCGAGGCAGCGCGGCGCATCGCACGACCCACGGTGCGCGGGGCGCACCCTAC
>NZ_DJTK01000077.1:0-27496 GCF_002438225.1 Pseudomonas sp. UBA6310
CCCTGGTGGATTGGACGTCTGGTGCGTCCCTGTCGGCTGAATATAAGCACAGCCCATCGTCCGATGGCAGGCGTCCGGTCGGGAAAGACCCTGCTGCACGGTCGGACTTGTTCATTTTTTGTGCTATATTCCGCGGCCGTGAAATTCAGCCGGTCCCCTGACGATGCAAGCCGCCAAGCCGTTGTTCGACTATCCCAAGTACTGGGCCGAGTGTTTCGGCCCTGCGCCTTTCCTACCGATGAGTCGCCAGGAAATGGATCAGCTCGGCTGGGACAGTTGCGACATCATCATCGTCACCGGCGATGCCTATGTCGATCACCCGTCCTTCGGCATGGCCATCATCGGACGCCTGCTGGAATCGCAAGGTTTCCGCGTCGGCATCATCGCGCAGCCGGACTGGCAGTCGAAGAACGATTTCATGAAGCTCGGCGAGCCGAACCTGTTCTTCGGCGTCGCCGCCGGCAACATGGATTCGATGATCAACCGCTACACCGCCGACAAGAAAATCCGCTCCGACGACGCCTACACGCCGGGCGGCCTGGCCGGCAAGCGTCCGGACCGCGCCAGCCTGGTCTACAGCCAGCGCTGCAAGGAGGCCTACAAGCACGTGCCGATCGTGCTTGGCGGCATCGAGGCATCGCTGCGCCGCATCGCGCATTACGACTACTGGCAGGACCGCGTTCGTCATTCGATCCTGATCGACGCCTGCGCCGATATCCTGCTCTACGGCAACGCCGAGCGCGCCGTGGTGGAGATCGCCCAGCGCCTGTCGTTCGGGCAGAAGATCGAGGACATCACCGACATCCGCGGCACCGCCTTCGTCCGCCGCGACACGCCCGCCGGCTGGTACGAGATCGATTCCACGCGCATCGACCGTCCGGGCAAGATCGACAAGATCATCAACCCGTACGTCAACACCCAGGACACCGCCGCCTGCGCCATCGAGCAGGAGAAAGGTGCGGCCGGCTTAGGTGCGGCCGGCTTAGGTGCGCTCGAGGACCCCAACGAAGCCAGGGTCGTGCAGCTGCTGCCGAGCCCGAAGCTGACCCGCGACAAGACGGTGATTCGCCTGCCGTCCTTTGAGAAGGTGCGCAGCGACGCCGTGCTCTACGCCCACGCCAACCGCGTGCTGCACCTGGAAACCAACCCGGGCAACGCCCGCGCGCTGGTGCAGAAGCATGGCGAGGTCGACGTCTGGTTCAACCCGCCGCCCATTCCAATGAGCACCGAGGAAATGGACTACGTGTTCGGCATGCCCTACCAGCGCGTCCCGCACCCGGCGTACGGCAAGGAGAAGATCCCGGCCTACGAGATGATCCGTTTCTCGGTGAACATCATGCGGGGCTGCTTCGGCGGCTGCACCTTCTGCTCGATCACCGAGCACGAAGGCCGGATCATCCAGAACCGTTCCGAGGAGTCGATCATTCGCGAGATCGAGGAGATCCGCGACAAGGTGCCGGGCTTCACCGGGGTGATTTCCGACCTCGGCGGACCGACCGCGAACATGTACCGCATCGCCTGCAAGAGCCCGGAGATCGAATCCGCGTGCCGCAAGCCGTCCTGCGTGTTCCCCGGCATCTGCCCGAACCTGAACACCGACCATTCCTCGCTGATCCAGCTGTACCGCAGCGCCCGCGCGTTGCCCGGCGTGAAGAAGATCCTGATCGCTTCCGGCCTGCGTTACGACCTGGCGGTTGAGTCGCCGGAGTACGTGAAAGAGCTGGTCACCCACCACGTCGGTGGCTACCTGAAGATCGCCCCGGAGCACACCGAGGAAGGTCCGCTGAATCAGATGATGAAGCCGGGCATCGGCAGCTACGACCGCTTCAAGCGCATGTTCGAGAAGTACTCCAAGGAGGCGGGCAAGGAGCAGTACCTGATCCCCTACTTCATCGCCGCGCACCCGGGCACCACCGACGAAGACATGATGAACCTGGCCCTGTGGCTCAAGGGTAACGGCTTCCGTGCCGACCAGGTGCAGGCGTTCTATCCGTCGCCGATGGCATCGGCCACCGCGATGTACCACTCGGGCAAGAACCCGCTGCGCAAGGTGACCTACAAGAGCGAGGGGGTCACCATCGTCAAGAGCGAGGAGCAGCGCCGTCTGCACAAGGCCTTCCTGCGCTACCACGACCCTAAGGGCTGGCCGATGCTGCGCGAAGCGCTGACCCGCATGGGCCGCGCCGATCTGATCGGGCCGGGCAAGCACCAGCTGATTCCCCTGCACCAGCCGGCGACCGAGGGCTACCAGAGCGCCCGGCGCAAGAACTCGACGCCGGCCGGCAGCCACAAGGTCGCCAAGGAACAGAAGATCCTCACCCAGCACACCGGCCTGCCGCCGCGCGGCAGCGACGGCAGCAAGCCGTGGGACAAGCGCGAGGAGGCCAAGGCGGCCGCCCAGGCGCGGCGCCAGGCGGATCGCGCCAGCGGTGCGCCGCCGCGGGGCAAGGGCAAGAAGCCGGTGCGCCCGGTGGCACCGCGCTGACGGGTGTTGAGTCCCGGTGAGCGCCGCGTGGCGCTTGTTCCGGGATCTACCTCTTGGTGAATCCTTCCCGCAGCGGTCCACGGTGTATCCCCGCTCTACCGAGATGTCCCGCGCCTGTTTTCCCTGCAGCAACCACCTCCTCCGCCGGGTCAGCTTGCCGCAGGGCGGTCGATGCCCCATCCTTGACCGTGTCGCGCAAGCGCCGGCGGCCCGTGCTCCCTCATGGTGCCGGCGGGCGTAGACCGCTCCCTGCACGGGCCCGATTGGCTGGCATGGGTCTTGCGCGTCGCAAGTCATCGCCCAGGCCCGCAGGAGGCTCGTCGTGTCGATCCATGTCGCGTTGCACCACGTAACCCACTATCGCTACGACCGCCTGGTCGAGCTAGGCGCGCAGATCGTGCGGCTGCGCCCGGCGCCCCACAGCCGTACACGCATCCTCTCCTACTCGCTCAAAGTCCTGCCGGAAACCCATTTCATCAACTGGCAGCAGGACCCCCAGGGCAACTACCTGGCGCGCCTGGTGTTCCCCGAGAAAACCCGCGAATTCAAGGTCGAGGTCGACCTGGTCGCCGAGATGGCGGTGTTCAACCCCTTCGATTTCTTTCTCGAGCCCTACGCCGAGAAGATTCCCTTCGCCTACACCGGCGAGGAGAAGCGCGAGCTGGCGCCCTACCTGGTGCAACTGCCGCTGACGCCGAAGTTCGAGGCCTATCTCGCCGGCATCGACCGCACCGCGACGCCCAGCGTGGATTTCCTGGTAGCGCTCAACCAGCGGCTGTCGAAGGACATCCGCTACCTGATCCGCATGGAGCCGGGCGTGCAGACGCCCGAGGAAACCCTGGTCAGCGCCTCTGGTTCCTGCCGCGACTCGGCCTGGCTGCTGGTGCAGCTGTTGCGTCACCTGGGCCTGGCCGCGCGCTTCGTCTCGGGTTATCTGATCCAGCTCACCGCCGACGTGAAATCCCTCGACGGCCCGAGCGGCACCGACGTCGACTTCACCGATCTGCACGCCTGGTGCGAGGTCTACCTGCCGGGCGCCGGCTGGATCGGCCTGGATGCCACCAGCGGCCTGTTCGCCGGCGAAGGACACATTCCGCTGGCCTGCAGCCCCGACCCGTCGTCCGCGGCGCCGATCAGCGGCGCGGTGGAGAAGTCCGAGGTCGAGTTCAGCCACGACATGCGCATCGAGCGCATCTGGGAAGCGCCGCGCGTCACCAAGCCCTACAGCGACGAGCAGTGGCAGGCCATCGACCGCCTTGGGCGAAAGATCGACGCCGATCTCAAGCGCGATGACGTGCGTCTGACCATGGGCGGCGAGCCGACCTTCGTCGCCCTCGACTACCCCGACGATGCCGAGTGGAACACCGCGGCGCTCGGCCCTAACAAGCGCCGACTGGCGGCCGAACTGTTCCATCGCCTGCGCGAGCACTACGCGCCGAATGCGCTGGTGCACTTCGGCCAGGGCAAGTGGTACCCGGGCGAACAACTGCCGCGCTGGTCGCTGAACTGCTTCTGGCGCCGCGACGGCGAGCCGATCTGGCAGGACCCGGCGCTCTACGCCGACGAAACCCGTTACTACGGCGCCGATGCGCGCCTCGCCGCGCGTTTCCTCTCTACCCTGGCCGGACACCTCGGGCTGTCCGGCGAGCATGCCTTCCCGGCCTTCGAGGATTGGCTCTACTACCTCTGGCGCGAGCGCAAGCTGCCGCTCAACGTCACGCCGGAAGACTCGCGCCTGGCCGATGCCCAGGAGCGCGAACGCCTGCGCAAGGTGTTCTGCCGCGGCGTCGGCGAAGTGGTCGGGCACGTCCTGCCGCTGGCGCGCAGCGAGAAAGGCGAGGAGTGGGTCAGCGGGTCCTGGTTCCTGCGCGACGAACACTGCCGGCTGATTCCCGGCGACTCGGCGATGGGCTACCGCCTGCCGCTGGACTCGCAGCCGTGGGTGCGCGAGGCCGACTACCCCTTCGTGCGGCCGCGCGATCCCAACCAGTTCTTCGCCGACCTGCCACCGCGCCTGGAAATCCAGGGTCGGGTGAAGACGCCGCTGTTTCCGCAGAAGGCCGCCAAGGCCGAGGACCCGACGCCGCCGCCGAAGCTCAACGAGTCCGCCCACCGGATCGTCCGCACCGCGCTGTGCGCCGAGCCGCGTGACGGCCGCCTGTACCTGTTCATGCCGCCGCTGGAGCGTCTCGAGGATTACCTCGAACTGGTCGCGGCGATCGAGACCACCGCCCGCGAGCTGCGCTGCCCGATCCTCATGGAAGGCTACGAGCCGCCCAGCGATCCGCGCCTGACCAACTTCCGCGTCACCCCCGATCCGGGCGTGATCGAGGTGAACATCCAGCCCTCGGCGAGCTGGGAAGAGCTGGCCGAACGCACCGAGTTCCTCTACGAGGCGGCGCGGCAGACGCGCCTGACCAGCGAGAAATTCATGGTCGACGGTCGCCACACCGGCACCGGCGGCGGCAACCACTTCGTCCTCGGCGGCGCGACCCCGGCGGATTCGCCGTTCCTCCGGCGTCCGGACCTGCTGCGCAGCCTGATCAGCTACTGGCACAACCACCCGTCGCTGTCGTACCTGTTCTCCGGGCTGTTCATCGGCCCGACGTCGCAGGCGCCGCGTGTCGACGAGGCGCGCAACGACTCGCTGTACGAGCTGGAAATCGCCTTCGCGCAGATGCCCGAGCCGGGCGCGGAATGCCCGCCGTGGCTGGTCGACCGCCTGCTGCGCAACCTGCTGGTGGATGTCACCGGCAACACCCACCGCGCCGAATTCTGCATCGACAAGCTGTACTCGCCGGACGGTGCCACCGGGCGCCTCGGCCTGCTCGAGCTGCGCGCCTTCGAAATGCCGCCGCATGCGCGCATGAGCCTGACCCAGCAGTTGCTGCTGCGTGCGCTGGTGGCGCGATTCTGGAACGAACCCTATGCGCCCCTGCGCCTGGCGCGCTGGGGCACCGAGCTGCACGACCGTTTCCTGCTGCCGCATTTCGTCGAGCAGGATTTCGCCGACGTGATCGCCGAGCTCAACCAGGCGGGCTATCCGCTGCGCAGCGAATGGTTCGCCGCGCACTTCGAGTTCCGCTTCCCGCGCTACGGCGACTACGTGGTGCAGGGCATCGACCTGGAGCTGCGCCAGGCGCTCGAACCCTGGCACGTGCTGGGCGAAGAGGGCGCGGTGGGCGGCACGGTGCGCTACGTGGATTCGTCGCTGGAGCGCATGCAGGTCAAGCTCAGCGGCCTGGCGCCGGACCGCTACATTCTCACCTGCAACGGCGCCAGCGTGCCGTTGCGCGCCACCGGCAAGGTCGGCGAGTTCGTCGGCGGCGTGCGCTATCGCGCCTGGCAGCCGGCGAACAGCCTGCAGCCGAACATCCCGGTGCACGCGCCGCTGGTTTTCGACCTCTTCGATACCTGGATGCAGCGCTCGCTGGGCGGTTGCCAGTATCATGTCGCCCATCCTGGCGGGCGCAATTACGAGACCCTGCCGGTCAATTCCAATGAAGCCGAGAGCCGGCGCCTGGCGCGTTTCTTCCGCTTCGGCCACACCCCAGGCAAGCTGGCGCCGCCGCGCCCGGTTGTCTCGGACGAGTTGCCGATGACCCTGGACCTGCGCCGCGTGTGAACCAGAGCCGCGCCGCGCAGGTTCAGCCTGCGGGATTCGAGCGCGGCCATGATCGGCCCTGATTAACTGTCTATCGAGCCACTGATGCCCGACTTGCTTGCCGATTGCCCGCCCACCCCGCGGGCTTATCACGAAATGCTCGATGCGAGCGGCCGGGTTCGCCCGCACTGGGACAAGCTCTACCAGCACCTCGAGCGCAGCAGCCCGGCGCAGCTGGAACAGCGCCAGGCACTGCTCGATCGGCAGATTCTCGAGAACGGCGTCACCTACAACGTCTATGCCGACCCCAAGGGCACCGATCGGCCCTGGGCGCTGGACCTGCTGCCGAACCTGATCAGCGCCGAGGAGTGGCAGGGCATCGCCGCCGGCGTCGCCCAGCGCGCGCGCCTGCTCGACAGCGTGCTCGCCGACATCTACGGCCCCCAGCAACTGCTCGCCGACGGCCTGCTGCCGACCGAGCTGGTGTTCGGCCACAACAACTTCCTGTGGCCGTGCCAGGGCATCCGTCCGCCGGGCGGCACCTACCTGCACAGCTATGCCGTGGACCTGCGCCGCGCGCCGGACGGGCGCTGGTGGGTGATCGCCGACCGCACGCAGACGCCCTCCGGCGCCGGCTACGCGCTGGAGAACCGGCAGATCATCTCGCGCACCTTCCCGGACCTGTTCCGCGAACTGCGCGTGCAGCACCTGAGCAGCTACTTTCGTACCCTGCGTGAAACGCTGGTCCAGCAGGCGCCGCGCGAGGACAACGAAACGCCGATGGTGGTGCTGCTGACCCCGGGCCGTTTCAACGAAACCTATTTCGAGCACCTCTACCTGGCGCGCCACCTGGGCTTTCCGCTGGTGGAGGGCAGCGACCTGACGGTGCGCAACGCCACCCTGTACCTGAAGACCCTGGGCGGCCTGCAGCGCGTGCACGCCGTGTTGCGGCGCCTGGACGACGACTTCTGCGACCCGCTGGAACTGCGGACCGACTCCGCGCTCGGCGTGCCCGGCCTGCTCGAAGCGGTGCGCCAGGGCCGCGTGCTGGTGGCCAACGCACTGGGCAGCGGTGTGCTGGAGTCGCCCGGGCTGCTCGGCTTCCTGCCGAAGATCCAGGAGAAGCTGTTCGGCGAGGAACTGCTGCTACCGTCCATCGCCACTTGGTGGTGCGGCGAGGCGCCGGTGCTGGAGCAGGCGCTGGAGAAACTCGCCGACCTGCTGGTGATGCCGGCCTTCCCCTCGCAGAGCTTCGTCCCGCAGTTCGGTCACGACCTCGACGCCGCCGGGCTGGCCAACCTGACCCGGCGCATCCGCGCGCGGCCCTACGCCTACGTGGCGCAGGAGGTCGCACAGCTGTCGCAGGCGCCGGTCTGGCAGGACGAGCATATGCAGTCGCGGGCGATCGGCATGCGCGTCTACGCGGTCGCCAGCGCCGACGGCTACCGGGTGATGCCGGGCGGGCTGACCCGCGTTTCCGCCGAATCCGGCGCCCAGGTGGTGGCCATGCAGAGCGGCGGTGGCAGCAAGGATACCTGGGTGCTGGCCGGCCACGCCGCGCTGGGCGAGGCGCCACGCCCGCGTCCGCTGGGCGTGCACGACGTGGTCCGCCGCGACCCGCACCTGCCCTCGCGGATCGTCGAGAACCTGTTCTGGTTCGGCCGTTACGCCGAGCGCTGCGACGACCTGACCCGCCTGCTGCGCGTGGTGCTGTCGCGCTATGTCGGTGACGACGACGAGCCCATGGCGCTGGCGACCGCGCTGCAACTGGCGGAGGACCTCGGCGTGCTGCCGGACGAGGAGGAGGACACGCTGGAAGAACGGCTGTTCGTCGCCCTGCTCGGCGAGGACTGGATCTACAGCCTGCGCGCCAACCTGCAGCGGCTGAACTGGACCGCGTCGCAGGTGCGCGGGCGGCTGTCGCGGGAGAACTGGTTGGCGCTGATGGAAATCCAGCGCGAGGCGCAGACCCTGGAGCGCGAGGAGGCCGATCTCGGCGAGCTGCTGGACTTCCTCAACCGCCTGCTGATGTCGCTGTCGGCGCTGTCCGGCTTCGCCCTCGACGACATGACCCGCGACGACGGCTGGCGTTTCCTGATGATCGGCCGGCGCATCGAACGCCTGCAGTTCCTCGCCGAAGCCATCGCCGGGTTCCTCGACGGCGAGGCCGTGCAGGACCAGGCGGCGCTGGAGTGGCTCCTCGAGCTGGGCAACAGCACCATCACCTACCGCTCGCGCTACCAGGCCGCGCCGCAGCTGATCCCGGTGCTCGACCTGCTGCTGCTGGACGAGCAGAACCCGCACGCGGCGCTGTTCCAGCTGCTCGAACTGGAGAAGGCGCTGGACCACCTCGGCGAGCAGTTCGGCAGCCAGAACGAGCTGACCCTGGCGCTGCTCACCGACCGACTGCGCCTGGTCGACCTCGGCACCCTGGAAAACGCGCTGTTCGGTGAGGCCGGCAAGCGCGCCGTGCTCAACGGCCTGAGCCAGTTGCTGCGCGCGGTCGGCGAGGCCGCCGGGCAGCTTTCGGATCGCCTGGCGTTGCGCTTCTTCGCCCACGTCGACGCCAGCCAGCAGACGGTGTCCTCATGAGTGCGCGCTACCAGGTCATCCACGACACCCATTACCAATACGCCACCGCGGTGTCGCTGGCCAAACAGCTGGCGCACCTGTGGCCGCGCGACTGCGCCTGGCAGCGCTGCATCGTCCGCGAACTGAACGTCGAGCCGGCGCCGACGCAGCGCCGCGACGAGCTGGACATCTTCGGCAACCCGCTGACCCGCCTGGCCTTCGAGCGGCCCCACGAGGCGCTGCGCGTCGAGGCGCGCCTGGACGTGGAGATTCTCGCCCGGCCGCTGCTCGATCCCCTGCAGTCGCCGCCCTGGGAGGACGCCAGCGCCGCGCTCTCCTACAGCGGCGCGCCGCTGTCGGCCGAGGTGCTGGAAGCCAGCCGCTTCCGCTTCGAGTCGCCGGCGGTTCGCCTCAAGTATTCCTTTGTCGATTACGCCGAGGACTGTTTCACCCCCGGCCGCCCGCTGCTGCAGGGCGTCCAGGCGCTGATGCAGAAGATCTTCCGCGAGTTCACCTTCGATGCCACCGCCACCCAGGTGGCGACGCCGCTGCTTGAGGTGCTGGAGAAGCGCCGCGGGGTCTGCCAGGACTTCGCCCACCTGATGATCGCCTGCCTGCGCTCGCGCGGCCTGGCGGCGCGCTATGTCAGCGGTTACCTGCTGACCCAACCGCCGCCCGGCCAGCCACGGCTGATCGGCGCCGATGCCTCGCATGCCTGGGTGTCGGTGCACTGCCCGCGACAGGGCTGGGTGGATTTCGACCCGACCAACAACGTGCAGCCGGGCCTGGAGCACATCACCCTGGCCTGGGGGCGTGACTTCTCCGACGTGTCGCCGCTGCGCGGGGTGATCCTCGGTGGCGGCAGCCACGACCCCGACGTGCAGGTTACCGTCACCCCGGCCGGCGAGGTGGCCGTGGCTCCCGAGCGCGAGTAGCGCCCGGGAGCGTCGCCTCACTGCGGCGTCTGTGGCGTCACCCGCCACACCGTATCGCCGACGTCGTCGGCCACCAGCAGCGCGCCCCGCTTGTCCGTCGCCACGCCCACCGGGCGGCCGAGGGCTTCGCCGTCGTCACTGAGGAATCCGCTCAGCACGTCTTCCGGTGGGCCGGCCGGGCGACCGTTGGCGAAGGGCACGTAGACCACCTTGTAGCCACTGCGTGGCTCGCGGTTCCAGGAACCGTGCTGGCCGACGAAGGCGCCACCGCTGTAGCGCTTGAGCAGGTCGCCCTGATAGAAGGTCAGGCCCAGCGAGGCGGTGTGGGCGCCCAGCGCGTAGTCGGGGACGATGGCCTTGGCCACCAGGTCGGGGCGCGGGGGCTGGACACGGCTGTCGACGTGCTGGCCGTAATAGCTGTAGGGCCAGCCGTAGAAGCCGCCGCTCTTCACCGAAGTCATGTAGTCGGGCACCAGGTCGCTGCCGATCTCGTCGCGCTCGTTCACCGCCACCCACAGCTCGCCGCTTTCCGGTTGCCAGGCCAGGCCGTTCGGGTTGCGCAGCCCGGCGGCGAACAGCCGCGACGTGCCGCGAGCCGGGTCGACCTCGAGGATGCCGGCACGGTCGCGTTCGGCGTCGATACCGTTCTCCGCGACGTTGCTGTTGGAGCCGACGCTGACGTAGAGCAGCGCGCCATCGCGGCTGGCGACCAGGTCCTTGGTCCAGTGGTGGTTGATGGGGCCGGCCGGCAGGTCGACGATCTTTTTCCCTGCTTCGTCGATGTGCAGGGCCCCCTCGCGGTAGGGGAAGCGCAGCACCGCGTCGGTGTTGGCGACGTACAGGCTGTCGCCGACCAGCGCCATGCCGAACGGCGAGTTGAGGCCTTCGATGTAGGCGCTTTTGACCTCGGCGACGCCGTCGCCGTCGGCATCGCGCAGCAGGCTGATGCGGTTGGCGCTGCCCAGCCCGGAGCCGGCGCGCTGCATGCCCTTCTTGGTCAGCCAGGCCTTCACCCCGTTGTCGTCGTCCGGTTTTGGCGGTGCGTCGGTTTCGGTGACCAGGATGTCGCCGTTGGGCAGCACCAGCAGCGTGCGCGGGTGCTCCAGGCCCTTGGCGAAGGCCTGCACCTGCAAGCCCTGGGCGGCGACCGGCGTCTGCCCCTCGGCCCAGCCGCGGGCCTTGGCCATGTTCACCGTCGGCAGCAGGCTCGAGGCGGGCTCGGGCAGCTTGGGCTGCGGGCCGTAGCTGTCGGCGATCGGCAGCGTGGCCTTCTCGCAGCCGACCAGCGCGACGCAGAGGGCAAGGGTGAGCGGCAGGGTGGGTAGGCGGTTCATCGCATCTCCGGGGTTCAGGGGAGTCGTTCTCGTGGGTGGGTCTCGTCGTCCGAGTCGTTCGGTGAAACCTTGGGAATGACGAAGAAGATGACCAGGGCGAGCAGGGTGCTGAGCACCGCCGTGGCTTCGCGGCCCATACCCACGGCGATGCCGATGGCGGCGGTCAGCCAGATGCCGGCTGCGGTGGTCAGGCCGTGCACTTCGTGGACGCTGTTGCCCTTGATGATGGTGCCCGCGCCGAGGAAGCCGACGCCCGCGGCGATGCCCTGGATGACCCGACTCAGGGCATCCTGCTCGGCCCCGGACATGTGCGGGGCGAGCACGAACAGCGCGGCGCCGAGCGACACCAGCATGTGCGTTCGCACGCCGGCGGCCTTGCCCTTGGCGGCGCGCTCATAGCCCAGCGCACCGCCGAGCAGGGCGGCGAGGCCCAGGCGCAGCACCAGGCGCGTGGTTTCGGCAAGGTCCGGCAGGTCGGAAAACTCTTCGGCGACCGTCGCGCTGATGATCTGCCACCACTCCATGCACCGCTCCCGCCGTCATGCGCCCGTCGCGCCTCGGCAGTTTTGACCTCGCCGCGCTGCGAGGGTTTTATCCGCGCATCGAACGCGCGGGCAGGGCCTAGGGCGTGACCTCGAAACGCAGCACGCCGATCATCTGCCCGGCCTCGGTGACGACCTGCACCTGCCAGTCGCCGACCACGTCGTCGGGGAAGTTCTGCTTGTGCGTCCACGAGCGGTAGCCTTCCTTGCCGCCGCCGTGGATGTCGAGGGCGATGCGGTCGACGATCTGTCCGTCGTGCTGCCAGACGTGATAGATGCGCTCCTTCAGTCCGCGCGGCGCGTTGATCCGGGTGAAGGCGTAGAGACCCTGGCTTTTGAGCTGCGCGGCGCTGATGCTTTCCACGCTGACGCCGGGCTTGCGGGAAAGGTCGTCGAACTGCTCGGTGACCGCCACTTCGCCCAGCCAGAGGGTCGACGGCGGCACCCACAGCCGCGCTTGCCAGCCCACCGCGCCGAGCACCAGCATCAGCGCCAGCGAGATCAGCCAACGCCGCCAGCCGGCCAGCTTGAGGCTGCCGATCAGGCTCGGGAACGACAGCACCGCGGCCACCCCGAGCGACCAGACGTAGGCCTGCGGCGTGCTCAGGTGAAGGATGATCGGCAGCGCGGTGAGCAGCACGGCGAACAGCGTCAGGCTGTGGAACGACATGAATACCCAGCGCCGCGCGGCCAGCCCCTTGTAGTACAGCGGGTCGGTGATCGAGGCCAGCGCCGCGGCGCCGAGCAGGCCGGTGAACAGCGCCTGGCCGCTGTTCCAGGTCGTGGTGATGAAGAAGAACGGCAGGACGAAGAACAGGCTCTCCTGGTGGATCATCTGCGTCGCATAGCGCAGCAGCGGCGGCGGCAGGTCGAAGCCGAACCAGCGCGCGGTGCAGCGGCGCAGCGTGCTTTCGAGCACCAGCCAGAGCCAGCTGACCAGCATGGTCACGGCGATCAGCTTGGCCAGGCTGGCTTGTCGGTCGACCAGCAGGAAGCTGGCCAGGCCGGAGACGAAGCCGAACACCGCGATTGCACGCGGGTAGCGTCGCAACAGTTCGGTGACCAGGCCGACCAGGCGCGCGATTCGGGTTTTCCAGACGGACATGCGGTTCTCGGAGCCGTGAATGGGGGCGTTCAGGTACGGGCGTAGGCCGTCAGCGCGGCTCGCGGTCTTCCCACTTGGGCACCACGGTGGGCCGCCAGGCGTCCAGCAGATCGAGCAGGCCGGAGGCGGAGTCGCTCAGCTGCAGCATCTCGCGATGCGGCGGACGGACGAAGCCTTCGTTCATCAGGTGATCGAGAAATGCGCCGAGCTTGCCGTAGAACCCCATCACCTCGAACAGGCCGAGGGGTTTGGCGTGATAGCCGAGCTGGCCCCAGGTCCACACCTCGAAGAGTTCCTCCAGGGTGCCGAGCCCGCCCGGCAGGGCGATGAAGGCGTCGGAGAGTTCGGCCATGCGCGCCTTGCGCGCGTGCATGCCGTCGACCACTTCCAGGCGGGTGAGGCCGGGATGGCCGATCTCCGCGTCACGCAGGCTTTGCGGAATGATGCCGATGACTTCGCCGCCGGCCCTGAGCGTGGCGTCGGCGACGATACCCATCAGGCCCACCGCGCCACCGCCGTACACCAGCGTCATGCCGCGTCGGGCGATCTCTTCGCCGAGGCGCTCGGCGGCCTCGCGGTAAACAGGATCCCGGCCCGTGCTGGCACCGCAGAACACGCAAACGGAACGCAACGACATCATCTACTCCGTGGTCATTCAGGCACACAGAGTAACGGCCCGCGCGGGGCGCGGCCATGCTTTCAGACGAGTCGTTCGGTGTCGGGGCTGATGCCGCTGGCACCACAGGCATAGGCCGCCAGTACCGCGCGCAGTAATTCGTTGAGATACATCATTACTCTCCTAAAGTGGCGTTGACGGTCTCATCCTATAAGGTCAGGGTATGCCCCACTCGTTGAGAATCTGTATCAACCCGATAGTCCGACATGCGGATTCCGGGTGCGCGGTGTCAGCGATATCCCGGCCCACGAAGCCAGGACCATCGCCGGCCTCGACGTCATGCTGCGGCACGGCGTCTTTGCGACACGGCGCCGCAGGTGCTGTGTAAGAAGCCGCTGCTCTGGCAGTCTTGACGGGATGACTCACTGCCAATGCCCTACTGCCCAGGAGGCAAGATGATCCGCAAACTCGCAATCGCAACCCTGCTCGCCGTCGCCAGCGCCCCGGTCTTTGCCGCCGAATGCAAAGTCGATATCGAGGCCACCGACCAGATGACCTTCAACACCAAGGCCGTTCAGATCAGCAAGAGCTGCAAGCAGTTCACGGTGAACCTGAAACACGTCGGCAAGCTGCCGAAGAACGTGATGGGCCACAACTGGGTGCTGACCTCCGCCGCCAACGAGCAGCCGGTCGCAACCGACGGCATGTCCGCCGGCCTCGACAAGAACTACATCAAGGAAGGCGACGACCGCGTCATCGCCCACACCAAAGTGATCGGCGGTGGCGAAAGCGACTCCGTGACCTTCGATGTGTCCAAGCTGGCTGCCGGCACCGACTACGCGTTCTTCTGCTCGTTCCCGGGCCACGTCGCGATGATGAAGGGCACGGTCACCCTGGTCGACTGAGTCGTCCATCGATCGAAAGAAGGCCGCTTCCGAGCGGCCTTTTTCATGCCCGGCGTTTCGTCCGAGTGGGCGCCGGGAGGGCGGTCATTCCCTTTTTTCCTGCTGAGTTCAGAGCCGCGCGAGCATCCAGCGCACGAAGTCGCGCACCTTCGGCACTTCGGCCACCTGCTCCGCGTAGGCCAGGTAGTAGGCGTTGTGGCTGCTCATCGCGTGGTCCCAGGCGACCACCAGCTTGCCTTCGGCGAGCTCCTCCGCGACCAGGAAGCGCGGCAGCAGGGCCACGCCGCAGCCGACCTGGGCGGCGCGGATGCACATGTAGAAGCTGTCGAAGCGCGGCCCGTGATAACTGTGTTCGGTATGCAGGCCCTGGCCGAGGAACCAGTCGTGCCAGGCTTCGGGGCGGCCGGTGTTCTGCAGCAGGACGAAGTCGGCGAGCCGGGTCGGGTCTTCCAGCGGCTGTTCGGGCAGCAGCCCCGGCGCGCATACCGGCAGCATCTCCTCGTCGAACAGACGCACGCATTCGGCGCCAGGCCGTGCACCCTGGCCGAAATAGAACGCCAGGTCGCTGCGGCCCTGGATCAGGTCGTCCGGCTCGCGCTCCTGGCGCAGGTCGAGGTGGATCTGCGGGTATTCCAGGCGCCAGCCCTTGAGTCGCGGAATCAGCCAGCGCGCGGCGAAGGTCGGCGGCGCGCAAACGCGCAGCACCTCGGTCTCGCCGCCGTAGGAGCGCAGGTAATGGGTCGACATTTCGATCTGGGTGAGGATCTTGCGCACCTCGTCCAGGTACAGCGAGCCCGCCGGGGTCAGTTGCAGGCGACGGCGCACGCGGCGCAGCAGCAGATGCTGGATCTGCTCCTCGAGCTGGGCGACCTGCTTGCTCACCGCGCTCTGCGTCAGGCTCAGTTCCTCGGCGGCGCGGGTGAAGGACAGGTGCCGCGCCGCCGCCTCGAAGCATTGCAGCGCGGTGAGCGAGGGCAGGTTGCGTTTGTTGAGCATGGCGGCCTCGGGTGGAGGGGTCTTTGCATGAGCGAATGGAATGATAACTGGAACAATGCTCGTTTGTTGGCACGCCCGGTAGCCGCTATTAATAAGGCATCCCTCGTCACCGATTTTCAGGAGTTCGCATGCTCGGCCCATTGTTCGACCGTCTGGGGCTTTCCCCGCAGCTGATCCAGCAGGGCGATCTCGCCGTGCACACGCCCATCGACGGCAGCCGTATCGGCAGCGTCGCGCTGCAGGGCGCCGCCGATGTCGAGCAGGCGGTCGGGCGCGCCGAGCGGGCGTTCCAGGCGTGGCGCTCGGTGCCGGCGCCGCGTCGCGGCGAGCTGGTGCGGCAGTTTGGCGAGGCGCTGCGGGCGCACAAGGCCGACCTCGGCGAACTGGTGTCCTGGGAGGCCGGCAAGATCACCCAGGAAGGGCTGGGCGAAGTGCAGGAAATGATCGACATCTGCGACTTCGCCGTCGGCCTGTCGCGTCAGCTGTATGGCCTGACCATCGCCTCGGAACGTCCCGGCCATCACATGCGCGAGAGCTGGCAGCCGCTGGGCGTGGTCGCGGTGATCAGCGCCTTCAACTTCCCGGTCGCGGTGTGGGCGTGGAATGCCGCACTGGCGCTGGTCTGCGGCAACCCGGTGATCTGGAAGCCGTCGGAGAAGACCCCGCTCACCGCGCTGGCCTGCGAGGCGCTGTTTGACAAGGTGGTCGCCGGTTTCGACGGCGCGCCGGAGTACCTCAATCAGGTGCTGATCGGCGATCGCAGCGCCGGCGAAGCGCTGGTCGAGGACCCGCGCGTGGCGCTGGTCAGCGCGACCGGCAGCACGCGCATGGGGCGCGAGGTGGCGCCCAGGGTCGCCGCCCGTTTCGCCCGCAGCATCCTCGAGCTGGGCGGCAACAACGCGATGATCCTCGCGCCCAGCGCCGACCTCGACCTGGCCGTGCGGGCGATCCTGTTCAGCGCCGTGGGCACCGCCGGGCAGCGCTGCACCACGCTGCGCCGGCTGATTGCCCACGAATCGGTGAAGGAGGAGATCGTCGCCCGGCTGAAGGCAGCCTACGCCAAGGTGCGCATCGGCCATCCGCTGCAGGGCAATCTGGTCGGTCCGCTGATCGACCGGCAGGCCTTCGAGGCGATGCAGGGCGCGCTGAGCCAGGCGCGCGGCGAGGGCGGCAAGGTGTTTGGCGGCGAGCGCCAACTGGCCGAGCAGTTCCCCGAGGCGTTCTACGTGTCGCCGGCCATCGTCGAGATGCCCGAGCAGAGCGACGTGGTGCGCGGCGAGACCTTCGCGCCGATCCTCTACGTCATTGGCTACAGCGACTTCGAGCAGGCGCTGCAGCTGAACAATTCGGTGCCGCAGGGGCTCTCCTCCTGCGTGTTCACCAACGACGTGCGCGAGGCGGAGCAGTTCATGTCCGCGACCGGCAGCGATTGCGGCATCGCCAACGTCAACATCGGCCCAAGCGGCGCGGAGATCGGCGGCGCCTTCGGCGGCGAGAAGGAAACCGGCGGCGGCCGCGAGTCCGGCTCCGATGCCTGGCGCGCCTACATGCGTCGGCAGACCAATACGGTGAACTACTCGCGCGAACTGCCGCTGGCGCAGGGCATTACCTTCGACTGAACAGGCGGCGTTTCAGGATCTGCCGGGCATCGGCTCGCTGGGGAGCCTAAGGAAAGGAGTGTCGGACATGACCATGCTGCGCCAGGAATGTCTGTGGGAAGCGCTGACCCCGAAGCGGCCGCGTGCGGCGGCGCTGGCGGGGGAACACAAGGCCGACGTGTGCGTGATCGGCGCCGGCATCACCGGGCTGTCGGCGGCGCTGCACCTGCTCGAGCGCGGCAAACGGGTGTGCATCCTCGAGGCCCATGAAGTGGGTCATGGCGGTTCGGGGCGCAACGTCGGGCTGGTCAACGCGGGCATGTGGATCGCCCCGGACGAGATCGAAGCCGGCCTCGGCCTCGCCGTCGGCCAGCAACTGAACCAGACGCTGGGTGCGGCGCCCGCGCTGGTGTTCTCGCTGGTCGATCGCTACGGCATCGATTGCCAGCTGCGCCGCGAGGGCACCCTACACATGGCGCACAACGCCGCCGGGCTGGCCAACCTGCGCAGCCGCTGCGAGCAGTGGCAGCGCCGTGGCGCGCCGGTCGAGCTGCTCACCGGGCAGGCCTGCGCAAGTGCCACCGGCACCGAGCGGATCGCCGGCGCGCTGCTCGACCGCCGCGCTGGCACGCTCAACCCGATGGCCTACACGGTTGGTTTGGCGAACGCGGTGCAGACCCTCGGCGGCGAGTTGTTCGAGCATTCCCCGGTGGCCCGGCTGGAACGCCAGGGCGCGCAGTGGGTGGTGCGCAGCGATGCCGGGGCGGTGCTCGCCGAGCAGGTCGTGATCGCTTCGAGCGCCTACACCGAGGGCGAATGGAGCGAGGTGCGGCGGCATTTCTTTCCCGGCTTTTACTATCAGGTCGCCTCGATGCCGCTGCGGGACGAGGAGGCCGCGCGCATCCTGCCGGGCGGACAGGGCTCCTGGGACACCCGCCAGGTGCTCAGCAGCATCCGCCGCGACGCCGACGGCCGCCTGCTGCTCGGCAGTCTCGGCAACGGCGCGCGCAAGCCGGTGTGGTTTCTGCGCGCCTGGGCCCGGCGCATCCAGAAGCATTACTTCCCCTACCTGCCGGCGGTCGATTGGGAATACACCTGGACCGGCTGCATCGATTTCACCCCGGACCACCTGATGCGCCTTTTCGAGCCTGCGCCGGGGCTGCTCGCGGTGGCCGGCTACAACGGTCGTGGCGTCACCACCGGCAGCGTGGTCGGCAAGGCTTTCGCCGATTACCTGTGCACGGCGGATGCCGGCGCGTTGCCGATGCCGTTCCGTTCCACGCCCGCCGTCAGTGCGCCGCGGCTGCGCAGCGGGATGTACGAGATGGGGTTTTCGCTCTACCACGCCGGGCAATGCCTGCGGGTGGTGATCTGAGCCTCAAGAGGCTGGTCAGCGATGGTGCGGGTGGGTATTTTCGGTGCACCAGCGGTGGGCGAACTACCCCTAGTAAGTGGCCGTTACCGAAAGTAAAAACGGCCCTTCGGGCAGGCTGTCGCATATCTGCCCGAAAAAGGCGCATTGAAATAGGGGGTCGTGGAAATTTTTTTCGAATCCTCTGATTTTTTGACAAGACCCTCTGTTTCTCTCCATTCGGCCGGAGTTTCCTCGGGATGGCACAAGGCTTGCTCTTGCAAGCTGCCAATCCAAACCCCTCAGGGAGCAACTCCATGCCTCACAAGTCTTTCAACAAAGGTGTTCTGGCTTTCGCTGTTGCTAGCGCGATGAGCCTCTCCTCTTTTGCATACGCAGACGTAGTCATTGGTGTAGCCGGTCCGATGACCGGGGGTAACGCCGCGTTCGGCGAGCAGCTGTGGCGTGGCGCTGAACAAGCCGTCGCCGACATCAACGCTGCCGGTGGCATCAACGGCGAGAAGATCAAGCTGGTCAAGGCGGACGACGCCTGCGAGCCGAAACAGGCCGTAGCGGTCGCCAACCGTCTGGTCGACTCCGACAAGGCCGTCGCCGTGGTCGGTCACTTCTGCTCCTCCTCGACCATGCCGGCCTCCGAGGTCTATGACGAAGCAGGCATCATTTCGATTACCCCGGCGTCGACCAACCCGCAGGTTACCGAGCGCGGCCTGACCGGCGAATTCCGCATGTGCGGTCGTGACGACCAGCAGGGCGTGGTTGCCGGCGACTACATCGTCGATACCCTGAAAGCCAAGAAAGTCGCGGTCATCCACGACAAGGACACCTACGGCCAGGGCCTGGCCGACGCCACCAAGATGGAGCTGAACAAGCGTGGCGTTAAGGAAGTCCTCTACGAAGGTCTGACCCGCGGCGAGAAAGACTTCAACGCCCTGGTCACCAAGATCCGTTCCACCGGCGCCGAAGTCGTCTACTTCGGTGGTCTGCACGCCGAAGCCGGTCCGCTGGTCCGCCAGATGCGCGAGCAGGGCGTCACCGCCAAGTTCGTTTCCGGCGACGGCATCGTCACCGACGAATTCGTCGGCACCGCGGGTGGCGCGCAATACGCCAAGGGCGTGCTGATGACCTTCGGCGCCGACCCGCGTCAGATCCCGGATGGCAAGGCCGTCATCGAGAAATTCCGCGCCAACGGCTATGAGCCGGAAGGCTACACCCTGTACTCCTACGCCTCGATCCAGACCATCGCCGCCGCCTTCGCCGGCGCCAAGAGCACCGAAGGCGCCAAGGCTTCGGCCTGGCTGAAAGCCAACCCGGTCTCCACCGTCATGGGCAAGAAGGAATTCGATGCCAAGGGCGACCTGAAAGTCTCCGACTACGTGATGTACGAGTGGGACGACGCTGGCAAGTACAAGCAACTCTGATGTCAGTCGAAGCCCCCGTGCGGTGATCCCGCGCGGGGGCTTCGGGTATTTGCGTCGAGCCTCGGAAGGGCGGCGCGGCTTCGGTCGCCCGGCCCTTCTTTTCAAGGGGGAGTCGCCGCCCTGCCTTACCCAGGCAACCGGATGCACCTCCCAGGCCCCTCGCAAGACTCCTCTTCCCGTCATGACTTGAGAGTTGATTTATGGACGGTATTTTCCTGCAGCAAATGATCAACGGCCTGACCCTCGGCTCGGTCTATGGTCTGATCGCCATCGGCTACACCATGGTTTACGGCATCATCGGCATGATCAACTTCGCCCACGGCGAGGTGTACATGGTCTCTGCCTACCTCGCCGCCATCGCCATCGCGGTACTCGGCTTCTTCGGCGTGCACTCCTTCCCGCTGGTGATTCTCGGGACCCTCATTTTCACCATCGTGGTGACCGGCGTTTACGGGTTCGCCATCGAGCGCATCGCCTACAAACCGCTGCGCAACTCCACCCGCCTGGCACCGCTGATCTCGGCGATCGGCATGTCGCTGATCCTGCAGAACTACGTGCAGCTCAGCCAGGGCGCGCGTCAGCAAGGCATCCCGACCATGCTCGAAGGCAGCCTGCGGCTGCACGTCGGCGAAGGGTTCGTGATGATCACCTACACCAAACTGTTCATCATCGCCGCCGCCATTGCCGGCATGCTGGCGCTGACCTTCATCATCCAGCGCACGCGCCTCGGACGCATGTGCCGGGCGACCCAGCAGGACCGCAAGATGGCGCAGATCCTCGGCATCAACACCGACCGGGTGATCTCCTACGTATTCGTCATCGGCGCGTCCATGGGTGCCCTGGCCGGTGTGCTGATCACCCTGAACTACGGCACCTTCGACTTCTATGCCGGCTTCATCATCGGCATCAAGGCGTTCACCGCCGCGGTGCTCGGCGGCATCGGCTCGCTGCCCGGCGCGATGCTCGGCGGGCTGATCCTCGGCGTGGCCGAGGCGCAGTTCTCCGGCATGGTCAACACCGACTACAAGGACGTGTTCAGCTTCTCGCTGCTGGTACTGATCCTGATCTTCCGACCGCAAGGGCTCCTGGGTCGTCCCCAGGTGACTAAGGTGTGATGCCCGTGAGCACTTCTTCCATCGATATCAAGAAAAGCCTGATCGACAGCGTGATGGCCGGGCTGATCGCCCTCATCGTGTTCGGTCCGATCGTCGGGGTGGTCCTTCAGGGCTACGATTTCAACCTGCAGTTCGACCGTGTCGGCTGGATGGTGCTGGTGGTCATGGTCGGCCGCTTCGCCCTCAGCCTGTTCCTGCAGACCTCGCGCGGCGCCGTGGTGCTGCAGAGCTTCGAGAGCCCGGCGGGCGGTGTCGGCGTACTGCCGCCGGACTACAAGTCGCGGCTGCGCTGGATCCTCCCGGTGCTGGTGCTGCTGGCGGTGGCGTTCCCGTTCTTCGCCAACAAGTACCTGCTCACCGTGGTCATCCTCGGCCTGATCTACGTGCTGCTCGGCCTCGGCCTGAACATCGTGGTCGGCCTGGCCGGCCTGCTCGACCTGGGCTTCGTCGGCTTCTACGCCATCGGCGCCTATGGCCTGGCGATGGGCTACGAGTACCTTGGGCTGGGTTTCTGGAGCATGCTGCCGCTGTCGGCGATCCTCGCCGCGTTCGCCGGCATGTTGCTCGGCTTCCCGGTGTTGCGGATGCACGGCGACTACCTGGCGATCGTCACCCTCGGCTTCGGCGAGATCATCCGCCTGATCCTCAACAACTGGCTGGCGGTGACCGGCGGTCCGAACGGCATGAGCGCTCCGGCGCCGACCTTCTTCGGCCTCGAGTTCGCCCGCCGTGCGAAGGATGGCGGCACGCCGTTCCACGAGTTCTTCGGCATCTCCTACGATCCGAACCTGAAGTTCCTGTTCACCTACGCCGTGCTGTTCCTGGTCGTGCTGCTGGTGCTCTACATCAAGCATCGCCTCACCCGCATGCCGGTCGGGCGTGCCTGGGAAGCGCTGCGTGAAGACGAGATCGCCTGCCGCGCGATGGGCCTCAACCACGTGCTGGTGAAGCTCTCGGCGTTCATGCTCGGCGCCTCCACCGCCGGTATCGCCGGGGTGTTCTTCGCCACCTACCAGGGCTTCGTCAACCCGGCTTCGTTCACCTTCTTCGAGTCGGCGCTGATCCTCGCCATCGTCGTCCTCGGCGGCATGGGATCGACCATCGGGGTGGTGATCGCCGCCTTCGTGCTGACCGTCGCCCCCGAGTTGCTGCGCAGCTTCGCGGACTACCGCGTGCTGCTGTTCGGCATCCTCATGGTGGTGATGATGATCTGGAAACCACGCGGCCTGATTCGCATCAACCGCATCGGCATAGCCCCACGCAAAGGAGTGGCGCCATGAGCGACGTCATTCTCTCCGTCGACTCGCTGATGATGCACTTCGGTGGCATCAAGGCGCTGAACGACGTGAATTTCTCCGTCAAGCGGCATTCGATTTCCGCGCTGATCGGCCCCAACGGCGCCGGCAAGACCACCGTGTTCAACTGCCTCACCGGCTTCTACTCGGCCACCGGCGGGAAGATCCTGCTCAACGCCCAGGGCAAGCAGACCGACGTGATCAAGGTGCTCGGCGAGCCCTTCGCGGCGGACGACTTCGTCAAGCCGGCGCAGTTCGGTTCGCGGGTCTGGTACAAGATGTTCGGCGGCACCCACCTGGTGAACCGCGCCGGCCTGGCGCGGACCTTCCAGAACATTCGCCTGTTCAAGGAAATGACCGTCCTGGAAAACCTGCTGGTGGCGCAGCACATGCTCGCCAACCGCAACATGTTCGCCGGCATCTTCAACACGCCCGGCTACCGCAAGGCCGAAAGCACGCTGCTCGACACCGCGTTCTACTGGCTGGAAGTGGTCGACCTGGTGGAGCACGCCAACCGCCTCGCCGGCGAGCTTTCCTATGGCCAGCAGCGCCGCCTGGAAATCGCCCGGGCGATGTGCACGGCGCCGGAACTGATCTGCCTGGACGAACCGGCCGCCGGCCTCAACCCCGCGGAAACCGAGGCGCTGGCCGGGATGATCCGCCTGCTGCGCGACGAGCACGGCATCACCGTGCTGCTGATCGAGCACGACATGGGCATGGTCATGAGCATCTCCGACCACATCGTGGTGCTCGACCACGGGCTGGTCATCGCCCAGGGCGGGCCTGACGACATCAAGAACGATCCGAAGGTGATTGCCGCCTACCTCGGCGCGGAAGAGGAGGAAGTGGCATGAGTTCGCCGATGCTGGAGTTCAAGGACGTCAACGTCTTCTACGGGCAGATCCATGCCCTCAAGGGCGTGAGCATGCACATCAACGAGGGCGAGACGGTCAGCCTGATCGGCGCCAACGGCGCCGGCAAGTCGACCCTGCTGATGTCGATCTTCGGCCAGCCGCGGGCGAAGAGCGGGCAGATCCTCTATCAGGGCACCGATATCAGCAAGAAGTCGGCGCACTACGTGGCCTCCAACGGCATCGCGCAGTCGCCGGAAGGGCGCCGCGTATTCCCCGACATGAGCGTGGAAGAGAACCTGCTGATGGGCACCATCCCCATCGGCGCGAAGTTCGCCGACGAGGACATGCAGCGCATGTTCGAGCTGTTTCCGCGCCTCAAGGAGCGCCGCAATCAGCGCGCCATGACCATGTCCGGCGGCGAGCAGCAGATGCTCGCCATCGCCCGTGCACTGATGAGCCGACCCAAGTTGCTGCTGCTCGACGAGCCATCGCTCGGTCTGGCACCGATCGTGGTGAAGCAGATCTTCTCGACCCTGCGCGAACTGGCGCAAACCGGCATGACCATCTTCCTGGTGGAGCAGAACGCCAACCACGCGCTGCGCCTCTCCGACCGCGCCTACGTGATGGTCACCGGGCAGATCCGCATGTCCGGCACCGGGCAGGAACTGCTGACTAACCCGGAAGTGCGCGAAGCCTATCTCGGCGGTCACTGAGCGACACCTTTGCGCCCGGTGTGGGTGGCGAGCCTGGCTTGCCACCCACACCGGGCTTTTTATTGGGCGCAGGTTTTCCGGGCTGCGTGCGGAGAGCGCCCTTGAGTGTGAGAGGGGGGGTACGCATGGCGCACCCTACGCTGTATTCGTGCGATCGAAAGCGCCGCCGGAGTTGTTCAGGGAAACTGTGGAGCGAGCTGTGGATAACGTGGTGGCAGAGCGCTGCGGGCGGCTGTCTGCGCGGCTTCCGGAGGTTTGATCGGAATTTGACCGGATGGTTGAATTCCAAGGGAAAACAGTCAGTTATTGAAGACCTTGGCGCTCGGTGAGGCGTCGGCGAGTTGTCCCCAGGAGCTGTGGATAGTCTTGTGAATAAGGCGGGGAAGGACGCCGCGACCAGCCTGGGGACGCGGCTTTCAGGGAACTGTGCGTTTTTTGTGCTGTCGCGGGTTTTCCACGTTTGCCTGTCGCGATCAACTGGCGGCCTTCACCGGGCTGGCCTCGCGCACGGTCATCGATTCGGCCAGCAGCGCGGCGGCCTCGCGCAGGCGCGGCACGCAGTCGAGCAGGTCGTTGAGGCTCTTGCGCGCGGTGGGCGCATGGCAGGCCAGTGCCGCGACGCAGTGACCGGCGGCGTCGGTAATGGGCACCGCCACGGCGGCCATGCCGCGGACGAACTCCTCGCTGTCGATGCCCACGCCGCGCGCCTTGATCCGTTCCAGCTCGGTCTCCAGCAGGGCCGCGTCGGTAAGGGTGCGGTCGGTCTGCCGGGTCAGCGGCAGGTGCGCGAGCATCCGCTGGCGTTGGCTGGCGCTCATGCTCGCCAGGTACAGCTTGCCGCTGGCGGTGCAATGCAGCGGCACGTGGGTGCCGGGCTCGACGTGCAGGCGAAGCGGCTCGCGGGTTTCCACGCGGTCGATGTAGAGCACCTGGTTGCCGTCCAGCGCGGTCAGGTTGCAGGTTTCGCCCAGCTCGGCGACCAGTTCCTCGAGGATCAGCCGGTGACGCTGCAGCACCGCCTGGTTGCGCAGCGCATGCAGGCCCAGCTGCCGGGCGTGGGGTCCGGGCAGGTAGGTCTTTTCGTCCAGTTCGCGGATCAGGTAACCGTGCCGCTCCAGCGCGGCGAGCATGCGCAGCAGGGTCGCCTTGGGCGCCTGCAGGCGGTCGCTGAGTTGCGCCAGGGTCACCGGCTCGCTGGCGCAGACCACGGCCTCGAGCGCGAGCAGGGCGCGCAGGCTGCGGTCACCGTTGCCCAGGGCTTCGCTATCCATCGCCTCTACATTCTTTTTTGAATCTTTTCGTTCCATTTTCTGGTTACCTGTTCCGGCCGGCAAATGGTCTTATTTATCTTCATTACTGATTTATAAAGGCTTTCTGCGGTATTTGGAAATTCTGCCGGCGGTGGCCTCATGGGAGAAAGACTTCTGGTTCCATGAAAGTGGTCCGTAATGTTTTAATTTTCAAGCGTTGTTCGGATTTATGAAATATAAAAACAAGAGGATTCCCGAATGTCACGCGCCTACGACTATGTCGTTGTCGGCGCCGGTTCCGCCGGTTGTGTACTGGCGAACCGGTTGAGCGAGAACGGTCGATACAGCGTCTGCCTCCTGGAGGCCGGGCCGCCGGACCGCTACCTGTGGATCCACATTCCCATCGGTTATGCCAAGACGATGTTCCACCCCGTGTACAACTGGGGTTTCTACACCGACCCCGACCCGGGCATGCACGACCGCAAGATCTACTGGCCGCGCGGTCGCGGCTTCGGCGGCTGCAGCTCGGTCAACGGGCTGATCTACATCCGCGGACAGAAGGCCGACTACGACGCCTGGGCCGCCGCCGGCAACGAGGGCTGGAGCTGGGACCAGGTGCTGCCGTACTTCCGCCGCGCCGAACACAACGACCTCGGCGCCGGGCCTACCCGTGGCACCGAGGGCCCGCTCTGGGCCTCCAGCATCAAGGCCCGCCATCCGCTCACCGAAGCCTTCATCGGGGCCGCCAACAGGCTCGGCGTGCCACGAGTCGACGATTTCAACAGTGGCGACCAGGAGGGCGTCGGCTACTACCAGCTGACCACCCGCAACGGCCTGCGTTGCAGCACCTCGGTGGCCTACTTGCGTCCGGCCATGGGTCGGCCGAACCTGACGGTGGAGTCCAACGCGCACGCCGAGAAGGTGCTGTTCGAAGGCACCCGCGCGGTGGGCGTGCAGTACCGCCAGGGTGGACGCTCGCTGAGCGTGCGCGCCAACCGCGAGGTGATTCTCAGCGCCGGCGCGCTGCAGTCGCCGCAGTTGCTGCAACTGTCGGGCGTCGGCCCGCGCGAATTGCTGCAGCAGTTCGGTATACCGCTGGTGCATGCGCTGCCGGGCGTCGGCGAAAACCTGCAGGATCACCTGCAGATCCGCCTGATGTACGAGTGTACCCAGCCGATCACCACCAACGATGACCTCAACTCGCTCGTGCGCAAGATGCGCATGGGCATGCAATGGTTGCTGACCCGCACCGGCCCGCTGGCGATCGGCATCAATCAGGGCGGGCTGTTCACCAATGTCCATTCGCCCGACGGGTTGCCGGATATCCAGTACCACTTCGGCACACTCAGCGCGGACTCCGCCGGAGGCAGCGTGCACCCGTTCTCGGGGTTCACCATGTCGGTCTGCCAGTTGCGTCCGCAGAGCCGCGGCTACGTGCGGATCAAGTCCGCCGACCCGATGGACGCGCCGTCCATGCAGCCCAACTACCTGTCCGCCGAAATGGACCGGCAGACCGCCATCGCCGGCGTCCGCTACACCCGCAAGCTGGCCGAAACCGAGCCGCTGAAGAGCCTGATCCGCCGCGAGTACCGGCCCGGTCCGGCGTGCGAGAGCGACGCCGAGATTCTCGAATTCTGCCGTGAATACGGCGCCTCGATCTTCCATCCGTCCGGCACCTGCAAGATGGGCAACGACCCGCTGGCGGTGGTGGATCAGCGCCTGCGTGTT
This sequence comes from Pseudomonas sp. UBA6310, assembly GCF_002438225.1. NCBI lineage: Bacteria > Pseudomonadati > Pseudomonadota > Gammaproteobacteria > Pseudomonadales > Pseudomonadaceae > Pseudomonas > Pseudomonas sp. UBA6310. The sequence goes on from NZ_DJTK01000077.1 coordinate 26,437, forward strand.
CATGGTGTGCAGGGGCTGCGGGTGGTGGACTGTTCGATCATGCCGACCCTGGTTTCCGGCAACACCAACGTGCCGGTTGTCATGATCGCGGAAAAGGCCTCGGAGATGATCCTCGAAGAGGCGAACCAGCCCTCGCTCAGCCAGCGAGTCCCATTGACTTCGACGCGTGCAGAACTAGAAGCCCAGGCATCCTGACCGAACTCCACGTGACGGACCTGCCAACGGCGCCCTGCGGGGCGTCAGCGGAGCCTGTCGCTTAGCAAAACAAAAATAGGAGCACTGCCATGTCATCGCAAAACTCGTTACGCAAGGTCGTAACCGCCAGCGTCATCGGCGCCACCATCGAGTGGTACGACTTTTTCCTCTACGGCGTGGTCGCCGGCATCGTCTTCAACAAGCTGTATTTCCCCTCGGACGATCCGCTGGTCTCGACCATGCTCGCCTACGGCACCTTCGCCGTCGGCTTCGTCACCCGGCCGCTGGGCGGGGTGATCTTCGGCCACTTCGGCGACAAGATCGGGCGCAAGAGCATGCTGGTGATGACCATGATGATCATGGGCATCGCCACCTTCCTCATCGGCCTGGTGCCGACCTACGACACCATTGGCGTCTGGGCGCCGATCCTGCTGCTGTTGCTGCGCGTGTTCCAGGGCATCGGCCTGGGCGGCGAGTGGGGCGGCGCGGTGCTGATGGCGTTCGAGTACGCGCCGGAGAAGAAGCGCGGCTTCTACGCCAGCCTGCCGCAGGTCGGCCTGGCCATCGGGCTGTGCCTGGCTTCGGGGGTGGTCGGCATCCTTTCCTACGCCCTGAGCGACCAGCAGTTCCTCGACTGGGGCTGGCGTGCGGCCTTCCTGCTCAGCGCGGTGCTGGTGTTCCTCGGCACCTGGATTCGCCTGAACGTGATGGAGACGCCGGAGTTCGCCAAGGTCAAGCAGGAGAACGCCGAGGCCAGCATTCCCTTCATCGACATGATCAAGCGCTATCCGAAGAACGTGCTGGCCGGCATGGGCGCGCGCTACATCGACGGCGTGTTCTTCAACGTGTTCGGCGTGTTCTCCCT